>NZ_WSPG01000125.1:0-205 GCF_022819185.1 Morganella sp. HSTU-ASny43 | reverse complement strand
GCGATTAGCTCAGTTGGTAGAGCATCTCCCTTACAAGGAGGGGGTCACTGGTTCGAGCCCGGTATCGCCCACCATTCTTATTAAGAATGAACGTTGTGATAGTGAAGTAAAGCAGTAAATGTTATGAATGGGCGATTAGCTCAGTTGGTAGAGCATCTCCCTTACAAGGAGGGGGTCACTGGTTCGAGCCCGGTATCGCCCACCA
>NZ_WSPG01000124.1:0-207 GCF_022819185.1 Morganella sp. HSTU-ASny43 | reverse complement strand
ATGGTGCACCCGAGAGGATTCGAACCTCTGACCGCCCGGTTCGTAGCCGGGTACTCTATCCAGCTGAGCTACGGGTGCATCGCATACTAATTCTGTTACCGGAAATCAGTTTTGAAATAAGGTGATAAGATGGTGCACCCGAGAGGATTCGAACCTCTGACCGCCCGGTTCGTAGCCGGGTACTCTATCCAGCTGAGCTACGGGTGC
>NZ_WSPG01000016.1:0-88514 GCF_022819185.1 Morganella sp. HSTU-ASny43 | reverse complement strand
ACCCACGGGTGTTTGATTTTCTTATTTATGATAAAGAAGAATCTTATTCCCGATCTCATCGTGACCACTCTCAGATTCAGCCGGTATCACTCTTATCTGTCATATGATAACGTCGCATATAAGTTAAAAAATATTAATGATACCGGTAAAGGGGCACTGCACGAATGAATCATTCTCTGACAATGTTACTGCAGCGTTTGCAAACCACCGTACCTGCATCACAGGTTACTTTTACCCGTGATGAACTGAATATACTTATCCGGGTACTCTCTGCATACACTGCAGCACCGGCAGCCTCACTGATTATCACCACCCGCGACTCCGGAGCGGTCAGCCATGCTATTAACTACGGCTGGAGTGAGGAAGAAAAACAGCTGACGGAACAGCAAGGCGGGCAATATATCCCGCTGTTCCGTCATGATATCAGCAGCTGAACTATTCCCCGGCCAGAGCGCGCGGGAACAGTAAGTTATTCTCCAGGCTGATGTGTTCCATTAAATCATCAATGAAGGTATTGATACCGTTATACAGTACCCGCCAGGTTGTGCAGGCTTCTTCCGGTGCTGTGACATTATTGGTGATAAATTTAATCACCTCCACAATATCCCCCGCATCATCATGCTCTGCTTCCATAACCTGTACCGGCCCTGCCGCCTGCGGTCCCATGCCGTTGCAGATCATCGGAAACAGCACTTGTTCCTCTTTCATCATATGCGAGGTCAGCTCTTCATGCAGTGCCGTCAGTTGCCGGGTCAGCCCTTTCGGGACACTGGCTTTGGCGGCATGCACCCGCTCCACTTTTTCCGCCTGTAAAATCAGTTCCGGTAATTGTGCGCGGTGGCGATCGTGATAACGGGTAATAATAAAGGCGATAATGTCGCTCAGCGGGGCTTTCCGCCAGTCCTGCGCCGGTGCCTCATCTTTCAGGGCGAGTAATGCCTGTTCAATTTCATCGATATTCAGGGATTTTTTCTCTGCCGCTTTTGCCAGTGTCCGTTTTCCGCCGCAGCAGAAATCCAGATCATAACGGCGGAAAAGTGCCGATGCACCATTCACAGACAGCGCCAGTTCGCCCAGGGTTTTTTCACGTAATGTCATTTTTATTACCTCAAAATTCAGTCATAAACCATGATAAATCAGTGCTGCGGCAGCTGACGCAGCAGCGTAAAAGCATCACTGAGTTTGTCTTCCGTTACCGCAAAAGCGTGCAGATTTCCGGCGCTGTCATGGCCTTTGGCCGTCATACCGTTGCGGCTGATATCAATACTCCACCGCAGATCAGGATGATGAAAATCCCCGGCGAGCTGTACCGGCAGATCCGGTGTTTTCACCCTGATAAGCATTGGCGGCAGTGTCAGTTTTCCCTCTCCGCCGGTCAGATTTTTTGCCAGACAGACCGCGCTGAGCATAATCGGCTGCAGATACTGCATCACTTTACCGTCAATTTCCGCGCAATCGCCGAGGGCATAAATATCCGGATCGGATGTCTGTAATGAACTGTTTGTCACAATACCGCGCCGGACAGTCAGACCGGCCAGCTCAGCCAGCGAGGTATCCGGTTTCAGTCCGGTGGCGGCAATCACCACATCCGCGCGGGTCACACAATCATGATCAAACAACGCCTCTATATCATTTTCTGTTTTCTTCAGTGACTGTAACTGTGTACCGGTCAGCACCCGCACACCGGATGCGGACAGGTTATGCCGCAGACGGCTGCTGAGTTCAGCGGGCATCAGTGAGGACAAAATACTGGCCGCCATATCCGCCAGGGTAACGGTTTTCCCGGCCCGGCAGAAATCCATTGCCAATTCTGTGCCGATCAGGCCGCTGCCAAGGATCAGTACCCGCTGTGCATTACGCAGCTGTGTTTCGTGCCGCTGAAAATCCTCGCGGCTGTTAAGTGTCAGCATCAGTTCATTGCCGGGCACCGGCGGACGGCCCGGTGTTGCCCCGGTCGCCAGCACCAGTTTGTCATAGTGCCATTGCTGCTGATCACTGCTGATAAGATGCTGTTGTGCATCAATGCCGCTGATCCGGGTATGCGGGAACAGCGCCACATTATATTGCTGTGCAAATTCCTGTGCTGACTGCCGGATAAGATCATCAGCACGCTGATTCAGACTTATCACATGGCTTAAATCCGGTTTGTTATATTCATCGATACTGTCTGCCGCAATCACCGTCAGCAGCACCTGTGTATCGGTTTTACGGATATTTTTCACCAGCTGGCGGGCAGCAAAGCCCCCGCCGATAATCACAATACCTGCACTCATGCGGCCTCCGTCGCCAGGACATCAAATACATCTTTACCGAGAGAGCATTCCGGGCACAGGAAATTATCCGGTACACAGGACCACGGTGTTCCCGGCTCCACGCCCTGCACCGGCTCGCCTTTCTCAGGATCATAAACCCACTGGCACACACCGCACTGCATGCACGGCCCCAAGTCCTGAGATGATACATTGGTGACACTGTCACATGATTTTGCTTTTCCGGTATCATTAACAGCGGCTGCCGGGGCGGCCACCGGTTGCGGCGTGATCGCTTTTGGTGCCGCAGCTGCCGGTCTGCTGACCGCCGGTAATACCCCGGTCGCCCACTGCCGCGCCAGGTCACGTCCGTATTGGCGGCACTCTTCAAGGGTATTCAGGTCAGGACGCCATTTTGCTTTCAGTGACATCGTGGTTTCAAAACCGGCATCCATCAGCCGGGTCTGCACACGGTCAACCGCTCCGCCGTTCCAGCCGTAGCTGCCGAAAGCCGCTGCTTTTTTATTGCGGAACCGCAGACCGGTTAATTCCTCCAGCATGCCGGCAATTTTCGGCATCATGACATTATTCATAGTGGATGAGCCCACCAGCGCTCCTTTTGAGCGGAACACGCTGGTGATGATGTCATTCTTATCGCTGCGGGCGACGTTAAAGATTTTCACCGCCACATCCGGGTCCGCTTCATTAATCCCCTGCGCAATTGCATCGGCCATCATGCGGGTGTTGTTGGACATGGTGTCATAGAAAATCGTGATACGATCTTCCTGATAATCCGCCGCCCATTTCAGATACCACTCCACGATTTGAGTCGGATTATCGCGCCAGACCACGCCGTGTGAGGTCGCGATCATATCCACCGGCAGCCCGAAACCGAGGATTTCAGTAATTTTCGGGGTCACCAGACGGCTGAACGGCGTCAGGATGTTGGCATAGTAACGCTGGCACTGCTCAAACAGCTCAGTCTGATCCACCTCATCGTTAAACAGGCGCTCGTCGCAATAGTGCTGACCAAAGGCATCATTACTGAACAGAATGGCATCTCCGGTCAGATAGGTCATCATACTGTCCGGCCAGTGCAGCATCGGGGTTTCGACAAAAATCAGCTGTTTGCCGTTACCGATATCCAGGGTATCCCCGGTTTTCACCACATTAAAATGCCATTCCGGGTGATGATGATGTCCGTTAATAGAATCAATGGCATTTTCAGTACAGTAGATTGGCGTGTCCGGGATCGCCGCCATCAGTTCGGTTAATGCCCCGGCGTGATCTTCTTCCGCATGGTTAATCACAATGTAATCAATATCGTTCAGGTCGATTTGTGTCTGCAGATGCTGCACAAACTCGCGGCTGAATTTGTGATCAACTGTATCAATCAGGACATTTTTCTCTTCGCGGATCAGATAGCTGTTATAGCTGCTGCCGAGCAGGGTTTTGTATTCTGTTCCGTGGAAATCGCGGACTTCCCAGTCACGCTGTCCGACCCAATGCACATTATTTTTTACATGAATAGCCATTTGATAGTTACCTTCTGTTTTTATGCTTCGTTACAGAGAGATAATCAATTTGCGTGCCAACTTTTACTTTGTTGTTTTATAAAGATTTTAAATTTCAGGACAAAAAATAAGTGTCAAAATGACTATGCAATTAACTGTCATTATGACATTGTACTGTCATAATGACAGCGGAGGAACGCATGGGATTTTCAGTTGATGTACTTACCGGCATTGCTATTGCCTTACAGCGGGATATCGGTCATCAGGATCGCTTTCAGCGTCTGGTCTCCACGCTGCGCCGGGTACTTAATTGTGATGCAGCCGCGCTGCTGCGTTATGAATCACATCAGTTTATTCCGCTGGCGATTGACGGGCTGTCGCCGGATGTTCTCGGCCGCCGCTTCCGGCTGGATGCGCATCCCAGACTGGAAGCCATCGCCCGTGCCGGGGATGTCGTCCGTTTTCCCGCAGACAGTCAGTTGCCTGATCCTTATGACGGTCTGATCCCGGATCATGTCCATCTGAAAGTGCACGCCTGCGCCGGTCTGCCGCTGTTTGCCGGACAAAATCTTATCGGTGCGCTGACACTCGACAGCCTTGCACCGGACCAGTTTGATGCATTCAGTGATGAAGAATTACGCCTGATTGCTGCTCTGGCCGCCGGAGCACTCAATAATGCCCTGCTTATCGGTCAGCTCGAGAACCAGCAACTGGCATTCAGCGCCTCCGCCGGGCTGGCGGCAGGGCAATCCGGCGGACAAACCGATATTATCGGCCTTTCACCCTGCATGATGCAGTTAAAGAAAGAGATAGCCATTGTGGCCGGTGCTGATATGAATGTGCTGGTCAGCGGCGAAACCGGTACCGGTAAAGAGCTGGTGGTACAGTCCATTCACGAACTATCCGCCCGCCGTGATCACCCGCTGGTGTATCTTAACTGCGCGGCGCTGCCGGAAACTGTTGCGGAAAGTGAATTATTCGGGCATGTCAAAGGCGCATTTACCGGTGCTATCAGCAACCGCAGCGGCAAATTTGAAATGGCGGATAACGGTACCCTGTTTCTGGATGAGATTGGTGAGCTGTCGCCGGCGTTACAGGCCAAACTGCTGCGGGTCTTACAGTATGGCGATATCCAGCGGATCGGTGATGACAGGCTGCTGCGGGTGAATGTCCGCGTGCTGGCTGCCACCAACCGGGATCTGCGGGCAGAAGTTGCCGCAGGCCGTTTCCGGGCTGACCTGTTCCACCGGCTCAGCATTTTCCCGTTACAGGTGCCGCCGCTGCGGGAACGCCATGAAGATATACTGCTGCTGACCGGCTATTTCTGCGAACGCTACCGTCAGACGTTTGGTCTGCCGCAGGTGGTGATAAGTCCCGCGTTACGCCTGGCGCTGCTGCACTATCACTGGCCGGGTAATGTGCGGGAGCTTGAACATGCCGTGCACCGCGCCATTGTGTTGGCGCGAGCTACCGGTAACAGTGAAGAGCTGCTGTTACAGCCTCATCACTTCTCGCCGGAAGAAATCCCTGAACCGGTTGTCAGCCCAGAAACACTCTCTGCAGAGGCCGATCAGGATCTGCGCACGGCCACCGATGCCTTTCAGACGGAACTTATCCGCACGGCACTTACCCGCAGTGACGGCAGCTGGGCAGCGGCGGCCCGCCGTCTCGGGATTGATGCCGGAAATCTGCACCGTCTGGCAAAACGTCTGGGGCTGAAATAATCCCCGGACGGGACTTTTTGACAAATGTCATAGGGTAAGCCGCATTTTCTGCACTATGTTATGACCTCAAATGAAAATGATAACCATTATATTTATGAGGTCAGGGATAATGCAGAACAAAATCACCCGCCGTAGGCTGACACACTGCCTCGCGCTCTCACTTACTGCCGGTGTCTCCGCTGCGGCAGCGGAACCCGCACCGGACACCCTTATTGTCACCGCTGCAAAACAAAGCCGTCTCGCACCGGATGCCGCACAGGAAAAAGAAAAACTGGAGAATGTCGCGGGCGGCACCAACCTGATTATGGTTGAAAAGGATACCCGGCTGGCGACGCTGCATGATGCACTGGATTATCAGCCCGGCGTGCTGGTGCAGAATTTCTTCGGCGGTATTGATCAGCCCCGGCTGAATATCCGCGGCTCCGGTGTGCAGAGTGCCCCGCTGGCACGCGGCATTCTGCTGATGCAGGACGGACTGCCGGTCACCGATGCGGACGGCAGTTTTCATATCAGCACCCTGGAAATGCGGGATGCGCGGATGATCAGTGTCCGGCGCGGCGCCAACAGCCTGAACCCGCAGAGTAACAGTCTGGGCGGTGAGCTGGATCTGATTTCCTATACCGGCCGCAATGAAGGCGGACGCCTGCGCTATGAATACGGTTCTTACGGCCGCGAAGGTTTACAGACGGCATTCGGCGGCGTATCGGATGACGGCCGTTTCGACGGACGCATCAATTTCACTTATGACCATTTCGACGGCTACCGCAAACACTCCTCATCACAGCGCAAAACCGTGCGCGGTAACTTTGGCTATACCGGTGATAATTTTGAGAACCGCACCTCCCTCAACTGGACCGATCTGCGCTTTGATGTCGCCGGGCCGGTCTCTGAAGCCGTGCTCGACAGTGACCCGACAGAGGTTTACCCGATGGTCTGGCTGCGGGATCCGCACCGCAATGTAGAGCAATTCCGTGCCGCCAACCGTTCGGACTGGCAGATCGATAATCAGCGCATCAGTGCCGGTGTCTGGTATATCCGTACCCACGATAATTTCACCACCCCTGCCTATTACCGTTTCAGTCAGAGCCACAGTGAAGGTATGCAGCTGGGCTGGCAGATGGAAACCGAGCCGGTCTCCTGGCGGGCAGCACTGGCGGCTGATCATATGAGCCTGGAAACCGATCTGATGCAGAACCGGCGCGGCACGAAGATGGACAAAACACCGATCGGTAAGTTTGACGGCAAAGCAGACAATATTTATGCCTCCGCCGGTGCCGGTATTCATCTGACACCGGATCTGACCCTGAATCTGGATCTCAAAGCCACTCATGCGCGGCGTGATACGGAAAAGCGCAACAGTTCCGTTTCACTGGATCAGAACTGGACCTTCTGGACCCCTAAAGCCGGGGTGATCTGGCGTCCGGCTGATAATCAGCGCTGGTTTGCCAACGTCAGCGCCAGTCAGGAGCCCGCGACCTTCCATGAAATCATTAATTCCTCTGACGGCCGCCTGACAAAACTGGATCCGCAGAAAGGCGTGACGTTTGAAATCGGCGGTGACGGTGATATTACCGAACAGCTGAAATGGAATGTGGCGCTCTACCGCAGCTTTATCAAAGATGAATACATCACAACTTATGATTCAGAGGGAAATATCACCGGCGTCTTTAATTATGCCGCCAAAACCCGTCATCAGGGGCTGGAAGCAGGAATTAACGGCGTGATCCCGGCGGGTCCCGGAGATGTGGAATATAAGCTGGCCTGGACGTGGAATGATTTCCGTTTTATGGGCGGTGAATATAACGGCAATTATATCGCCGGAATCCCGCGTAATATTGTCTCGGCGGAAGTGCTGTACCGGATCGGCGACTGGCGTTTCGGCCCGAATATTCACTGGGCACCGACCGACATGGCCGTCGATCACGAAAACCATCTCAATATTCAGAAGCGCAAACACTATGCGGTGCTCGGGCTGAGAGGCACTTATCAGCCTGCGGATAACTGGTCGCTCTATATGTCAATGGATAACCTGACCAACGAACACTATGCGACCACCTCTGTAGCGAACCGCTCAGTCACCGGCAAAGACAGCACTCTGTTCCCGGGGATGGGATTCAGTGTCAACGGCGGTATCACCTATAATTTCTGATCTTACTGATATAAGAAATCCCCGCCCGGCGGGGATTTTTTTATTTATTCAGAACGGGCGCTGCGCCGGGATAGCCAGTTCCGCCAGATAGGATTCATTGGTGATCCGCACCGCGTCTTTATCAATTCCGATAAACGCTTTCTGCCGCCAGCCGGAAAACAGGCGGCTGAGAGTTTCATAGCGGACACCCAGTTTTGCGGCTAACTGCCCGCGCGATAACGGCAGCACCACACAATCCGATTGCTGACACCGTTTCAGATCCAGCAGATAAGCTGCCAGCCGCTGCTCTGCGGAGCTGGAGGTCAGCCAGTCGATATGGTTGATATTCTCATACAGCTTCAGGCTGAACCGTGCCAGTAACTGCGCCATAATTGCCGGACAGGCATGACACAGCCGTAAAATCGCCTGTTTATCCAGCATCAGCGCGCAGCTGTCTGTTCTCGCCCGCAGACTCATCGGGAAGCGATTGTGCGGCATAAAGACAGCAGCAATCGCCACCAGCTCACCGGCGGTAAACATACCGAATACTTTCTCTTCACCCGACCAGGTGTGACGGAAAACATCAATCTGCCCGCTGATCATCAGCGGACAGGCTTTTACTGTCTCCCCTTCACGACTAATCAATTCCCCCGCCGCAAACTGACGATGTGTGCTGTCTGCCAGTACCAGCGTCAGATCATCATCCTCTGCCGCCTGAAATAACGGGCACGACCGGAGGATCGCCATTTGCTGTGCGGGGGCAAGGGTCTTTTTGACAAATGTCATAGGGTTTTCCTCTCAGTGCGGCCAGAATAAATGCAATTATAAATGATAACCAATCGCATTATCAATTTAATCATAAAATAAAAGGCGAATAACCTTATGATTAGTAATAGATTTACATTATTGCCGGTACTGTTTTTTACCTGCACAACAGCAGCTTATGCCGCAAAAGGTGCCGTGCATTTTACCGATATGTCACAGCAGAATATTGAACTCGCCGCTCCGGCACAGCGGATTGTGGTGATCCCGATTCCTGCCGCCTCCATGCTGGTCAGTGTTGATGAGAGCAGCAAACGGCTCGCCGGGATGCATCCCTTTGCCGGTGTCGCTGCCCGCGACGGCATGCTCAGTGTGATGTTTCCGGATGTGCTCTCTGTACGCAGTGATGTGGTGGGGAATGATTTCGCACCGAATATTGAAGCCCTGCTCTCGGTTAACCCGGATCTGGTCTGGCAATGGGGACACCGGGGCGATGACATTATCACGCCGATGCGCAATGCCGGTCTGACCGTTGCCACACTGGATTACGGCAAAGAAGCCTATACACAGGAGTGGCTGACCCTGATGGGGAAAACCCTCGGCAAAGAAACCAAAACGGACGGGCTGATAGCCTGGCGCAAACAGGTGATCAACCAGCTGGAAAACAGTGTTGCTGCGATTCCGGAAGACAAACAACCGCGTGTGCTCTATCTCTCTCATTTTAAACAGAGTATCCAGACTTTCGGATCCACGTCTCATAACAATGCGGATTTTGCACTCGCCGGGGGTGTCAGCCTCAACCGTGACCTGACCGGGCCGCGCACCCTGAATATAGAGCAGATTCTGGTGTGGGATCCGGACATTATCCTGCTGGGCAATTTTGAGGCCGGACTGGCACCCGCTGATATTTATAACAATCCGATGCTCAGTGATGTGACCGCGGTAAAGAATAAACGGGTCTATAAACTGCCGATCGGCGGCTTTATCTGGGATGCGCCAAATCAGGAAACGCCGCTTTACTGGCAGTGGCTGGCTCAGATTTTTCATCCGGAAAGTGCGGCATTTCCGCTGCGGGAAGAGATCCGCAAACGCTATCTGCAACTGTACGGCTATTCTCTAACCGATGAAGAAACAGACCGCATTTTACAACTCGATCTGAACCGGGAAGGCCGTGATTATCTGACACTGATGGGGCGGCCGTGATGCGAAAATCCCGTCTGCAATGGTGCCTGTTATCCGCCCTGCTATTACTGACCATCGTGCTCGCGCTGTGTGCCGGGCGCTATGCGGTCTCTGTGACAACGGTTCTACAAATTCTGGCGGATACCCTGACCGGACGCAGCCCGTCTGCAGAATACAGCCGCACCGCTGAAAATGTGGTGTTATATGTCCGTCTGCCGCGCATTCTGATCGCCGGGCTGGCCGGTGCCGGGCTGGCGGTTGCCGGTGCCGCATTACAGGGCATCTTCCGCAACCCGCTGGTAGGGCCGCAGATTATCGGTGTTTCATCCGGCGCAGCGCTGGGCGGCGCACTGGCCCTGCTGCTTTTCTCCTCTTTATTTATCACTATCAGTTTTGCCTTTCTCGGCGGTCTGCTGGCCATTGTGCTGGTCTTTTTACTGGGGCTTAACCGGCACGGCAGCAGTCTTCTGATGCTGATCCTTGCGGGAGTGATTATTAACGCTTTTTTTGCCGCCCTGATTTCGCTGATCACCTATTTTGCGGATCCGAATAATACCCTGCAAACCATCGTGTTCTGGCTGATGGGCAGTTTTGCCACTGCAACCTACCTGAAAGTGAGCGTGTTACTGCCGGTTGTCATCATCGCAGGCGGGATTATTTTTGCCCTCCGCTTCCGCATCAATGTGCTGTCCCTCGGCGGGGAAAACGCACAGGCGCTGGGGCTGCCCGTCACCGTAACCCGCTGGACTATCCTGGTCTGCGTCACGCTGATCACCAGCGCCACCGTGGCCGTTTCCGGCACCATCGGCTGGGTCGGGCTGATTATTCCGCATATCGCGCGACTGATCAGCGGACATGACCACCGCGTCCTGCTCCCCGCCAGTGCCCTGACCGGTGCGATTTATCTGATCGCCGTCGATACCCTGGCGCGCAGTATGACCAGCGCGGAGATCCCGCTGAGTGTCATCACCGCACTGATCGGGGCACCGATTTTCGCCCTGCTCATTCACTCCATGAATAAAAAGGTGGCAGACCTGTGATCCGTGTTAATCAGCTCAGTTACCACACCGGCAAACGTCCGTTATTTGACGGACTGACATTCCGCCAGCCGCCGGGTACTATCGCCGCCATTCTCGGCCCGAACGGCCGCGGAAAAACCACCTTGCTGCGTCTGCTGCTCAGCCTGCAAAAAGGGGCAACCGGTACTGTGCAGCTCAGTGCACCGGCAGCCTATGTGCCGCAACTCAGCGGCGCGCTGTTTAATTACTCTGTCCGCACCATGGTCAGCCTCGGCAGGGTTCGCCACCTGCCCTGGTATGCGTCCCCGTCCCGCCGTGATCACGACATAACTGAACAGGCAATGGCTGACCTCGGATTAACCCCCTTTGCGGACACCCCATTTAACCTGCTCAGCGGCGGTGAAAAACAGATGGTGATGATTGCCCGCGCACTGGCCGGTGAACCGGACATTCTGATCCTGGATGAACCCACTTCCGCGCTGGATCTGGCAAATCAGGATACGGTTCTTTCCGTTCTGAAAATGCTGGCTGCAGAGCGCGGCAAAACCATCCTGTTTACCAGTCATTATCCGCAGCATGCCCTGCATATTGCGGATCACTCATTGTTACTGTTTGACGGTACACAGGCGCAGTTTGGTCAGACACCCGCACTGCTGACTGAAGAAAATCTGGGAAAGCTATATCAGCTTCCGGTTTCTGTCGTGCCGGTTAATCATCCGCACCGGCAGACCTGCGGAGTGATCCCTCTGTTCCGCTGACTCTATGTTTATTACCTGATTAACTACAAGGATACTTATTATGAGCAATAACACGATTACCCCGGCAGAAGCATTAGTGATTGCTGACCTGGTGAACTACACCGAACAGGGTATTTCCAGCCGCGTTCTCGCCAAAAACGGCGGCGGCAATATCACCCTGTTTGCTTTTGATAAAGGTCAGGCACTCTCTGAACACAGTGCCCCGTTTGATGCCATTGTAATGATTGCCGAAGGCTCTCTGATCCTGACCATCGCCGGAAAACCGGTGACGGCAAAACCCGGGGATATTGTCCGTATGCCGGCCAATATTCCCCATGCTGTGGACGCGCCGGAGCGGGCAAAAATGCTGCTGGTGATGTTACGTGAACCGGAAAACAAACAGGACTGAATAATGGAAAGTACACATACCGGTCATGAAGCCGGACACAAATTTTTGGCGCGTCTGGGTAAAAAACGTCTGCGCCCGGGGGGCCGCACCGCCACAGAATGGCTGCTGGCACACAGCGGATTACAGACCGACAGCCGCGTACTGGAAATTGCCTGCAATATGGGCACCACCGCCATTGAAATCGCACAGCGTTTTCAGTGTCATATTACCGGCATTGATATGGATAAACAGGCACTTGCCAATGCACGGAAAAATATCCTCGCTAACGGGTTGTCACACCTTATCACCGTACAGGAAGCGGATGCCTCAAAACTGCCGTTCCCGGATAATCATTTTGACGTGGTTATCAATGAAGCCATGCTGACCATGTATGCGGACAAAGCCAAAGCCCGTCTGTTACAGGAATATCTGCGGGTACTGAAGCCCGGTGGTCGTCTGCTGACCCACGATATCGCGCTGACAGAGCGGCGAGAGGATGAGAGTGTCACGCAGGAAATGCAGGCTGCCATTCATGTCAAAGCACAACCGATGCTGAGTGATGACTGGCTGGCACTGTTCCGTGACGCAGGTTTCCGTGATGTGATCCGCTCGGAGGGTGCGATGACACTGATGACACCGAAAGGTATGCTGCACGATGAGGGACTTGCCGGCACACTGAAAATCATCCGCAACGCCCTGAAAAAAGAGAACCGCCCGCAGTTTTTACAGATGTTCCGCCATTTCCGGCAGAATCGTGATCGCCTGCGCTATATTGCCGTTGTCAGTACAAAATAATAAGCAGTGAGGAATGTCGTGAAAAATGCACCGGATATTTTTTTCCGGTGCACTTTTATCTGTTTCCGGGGCAAAGAATTGTTACCATGATGAAAAATGCTGCCCGTCACTGGGTTTGATATTCAGAGGAATGATATGCAAATTATTTATCCTGGATACTACACCGGCAACTATCTGCCTGACGACACCTTTGCTGAGGAATATCGCTGTGCACAGCAACAGGGGGTTTCCTGTCTGTTACTTGACCAGGAAGCGGTATCTGACGGTAAATACCGCTTTTCCGGCAATATTTCAGCTGACAGCCCGGTAATCTGGCGCGGGTGGATGCTGACCGGAAAAGAATACCGGCACTTACATCATGCTGTTACGACCTGTGGCGGTAATATGCTGGTGTCCCCTGAGGAATATTTGCAAAATCATCATATTACCGGCTGGTATGATTTTTGCCGTCATTATACAGCAGAAACAATCTTCACAACCGAAGATGCTGATTTCGATACCCTGACCTCACAATTAAAGTGGCCGGGGTATTTTGTTAAAGACTATGTTAAATCACTGACCACATCACGCGGATCACTTGCTGCAAACGCTGATGAGATCCGCGAAATTATCCGGCTGATTTTTCGCTACCGGGGACAAATTGAAGGAGGTATCAGCCTCAGGCACTATGAATATTATAAAACTGACAGCGAACGCCGCTATTTTGTGCTGAATGGTCAGGCTTTCTCTGCTGATGATAATATCCCGCCTGTTGTCCGGGAAATTGCAGATATCATTACCACACCTTTCTTCTCTGTGGATATTACGGAAAATACAGCCGGTGAATTACGTCTGATAGAAATCGGCGACGGTCAGGTCTCCGATATAAAAGAATGGGATACTGAAAAATTTATTACTCTGTTTTCTGGTGCTGACTGAGATTACATTTCGTTATGGCTCACTCACAACACATGACCTATCCATCAAAACTAAACTTAAATATGCCATGTTTCAAATGTATAATAAATATTTATTGCGGAACAGATGGAGCACGTCAGCGCAAAATGCCCCATCTATGTCCCGCGTTGTAAACAATCAGTTAAAACTCGCCCTCGGGCTTATTCAGAATATGGTCTTCCCAGTTCTGTACCACACTTTCGGTGACGGCTATGTGACGGACGGTAATGCCTTTCTGGTGCATCAGGGATTTGGATCCGCTGATTAGCGGGTGCCAGGGTAATAACGGTTTGCCTTCCATGACCAGGCGGTAAGCACAGGTCATCGGCAGCCAGGCGTCAAATGTCGGCAGGTTTTCCCGCGTCAGTTTGATGCAGTCCGGTTCATAGCGGAAACGGTCTTCATAATGACGGCACTGGCAGCTTTTAATATCCAGCTGGTTGCAGGCCACATCGGTGAAATAAATTTCATCAGTGTCTGCGTCCATCAGTTTCTGCAAACAGCATTGCCCGCAGCCATCACACAGTGATTCCCACTCTTCGTCACTCATTTCATCGAGGGTTTTCACCGTCCAGAATGGTTGAGACATGTTCTTTTTTCCTTTTACTTCGTGGCTGACCCGTTTCAGATAATCCGCGTGGTCAGCATGTGATCATTTACAGAGATTTTCAGCATATCGCCCGATACCAGTGGCCCGACACCTTCCGGTGTGCCGGTCAGGATAATATCCCCCGGACGCAGCGTGAAATAGCGGGACATATAGCTAATCAGCGGTATCACCGGCGTCAGCATTTCGCGGGTATTTCCCTGCTGGCGCAATTCATTATTAACGGTCAGGCTCAGGGTGACATTCTGCGGATCCGGGAATTCATTGACCGGAATAAACCCGGACACCGGTGCAGAGCCGTCAAATGCCTTACTTTTTTCCCACGGCTGCCCTGCCGCCTTTAATTTCATCTGCACATCGCGCAGTGTTAAGTCCAGCGCGACACCAAAACCGGCAATCGCCCGGGCGCAGCGATCTTCATTGGCCTGTTTCAGCGGCGCGCCGATCAGAACCGCCAGTTCGGTTTCGTGATGCACTTCGCCGAACTCTTTCGGAATGGCGACCGGCTGACGCAGATCGCACAGTGCTGTTTCAGGTTTAATAAAAAGAAGGGGTTCTGCGGATGCCTGTGATTTCATCTCCGCAACATGCTTTGCATAATTCAGCCCCACACATACCACTTTCCCGACCGGAAAATCCAGGAGAGCGCCCTGCCAGTCACGATGCTGATACATAGTCTTACCCCTTTAATTTATTATTCTGATGACATCAGCGGATTTCCGCACCGACATTATCTGCCATCAGCGAAACGCTGAGTGCAAAGAAATACGAGCGGTTCCAGTGCATGATGGTGATAAAGTTCTGTGTGACCAGATACACCCGCTCCTGCTTATCTTCCGGTACGACTAACCACATCGGGGTCGATTCCGGCAGGTTTGCCTGTGCAGGGAGTGTCACACCCAGGGCCTTCCACTGCGCCAGTGTTTTGCTCTGGTTTTTCTTTGTTCCCTCAATGCTGCGGTCAAAGCCTGCGGGAACAGTCACTTCATATCCCCACGGCAGCCCTTCTACCCAGCCTTCAGTGGCCAGATAATTCGCCGTGGAAGCAAACACATCCGCTTTGTTATTCCAGATATCCACCACGCCGTCACCATCACCGTCCACGGCATAAGTCAAATAGCTGGCCGGCATAAACTGGTTTTGTCCCATGGCTCCGGCCCAGGAGCCTTTCAACTGCTGATCTGCCGGGATATGTCCCTGGTCGATAATCTGCAGTGCTGCGATAAACTGTTTAATAAACATCTCTTCGCGGCGGCCTTCATAGGCCAGGGTTGCCAGGGCGGAAATCACATCTTCTTTACCCTGATAACGACCGAAACCACTTTCCAGTCCCCACAGGGAGACAATATATTCCTGCGGCACGCCGTAACGCTGACTGATACCGGATAGCAGCGCCGCATTGGCATCATGCTGTTTTACTGCGGCGCTGACAGCGCCTTTGGTCACACGGCGGGCCAGGTAATCATCCAGCGTGACTTTTTTCTCAGGCTGGTTTTTATCAGACGTTATAACACGTTCGATAAAATGAAAATTCTCAAAAGCGCGGGTCAGTGTGGATTCTTTAATACCCTCCTGACGTGCCATCGCTTTCAGCTGTTCAGCATAGGCCGGAAATTGTTCGGCTGTCCGTGAGTCAGCCGGAAATTCCCGCTGTAAATCCGCCACGGACAACCGTGCAGCGGCCGGCTGCTGCACTGCCGGAGCATCAGCCGTTAATTTGGCCGGTGATACCGGTGTCTGAGATGCACTGCATGCCGTCAGCGATGCCGTAATAATCACGGCGCTTAATAATGTCAGGCGCATAGCGATATCCTTTCTGGTTATTTCGCGGGGATTATTATTAGGATTTATCCTGAATATTCAGTGTATCCCGGTATTCCGATAACAGATCTTCCACCGGTGGCGGGAACTGCAGATAATAACCGGCATCTGTCAGTTCCTGTTTCACTTTCTCAATATCCGCATTGGCCAGTTTATCGCGGTTTGCAAGGTTGATCAGCATGCTGAAGACGGGCTTGCCGAAACTTTTCAGCAACTCTTCCGGGACACGGGAAAAATCATCTTTCTTTTCGATGAACAAATAGGTTTGATCGCGGTTCGGACTTCTGTAAATTGCACACAACATTGGAATTATCCCGTTTAAATCAAATCGTGACTTGCCAGTAAATGGCACTAACTATAACATGCTATTGTTTTTGATAATATCGTTACCCGGCATTGCGTCGCTGCAATGCAATTTATATATGGCTGAATAGCGGGCCGCTAATTATACTGAGTCGGACAGATGTCACCATCGCCAATTGATCTTAAAGGCAGTAACTTCACACTTTCGGTTCTTCATCTGAATAATGAGGATCCTCAGATTATTGAACAGGCTGTGCGCGAAAAAGTCAGCCAGGCGCCGGCCTTTTTCCAAAATGCTCCTGTTGTGCTTAATGTCAGCCAGATTTCATCCGGCGCGAACCTGAAAATTATCTGCCGTGCCGTCACTGACGCCGGTTTGCGGATTGTCGGGATCAGCGGCTGTCAGGATGAGAAAATGCGCCGGGCCGCAACCCGAAGCGGGCTTCCGCTGCTCAATGAGGGCAAGAGTGCCCGTGTTGCTGAACCGGAAGCGCCGGAGCCTGAAACACCGGCAGCATCATCCGCCGCAGATTCATCCTGCCGGAAGACCCGGCTGATTAATGTGCCTGTCCGTTCCGGCCAGCGCATTTATGCCCCGAACAGTGACCTTATCGTGACCGCCAATGTCAGTGCGGGCGCGGAACTCATTGCGGATGGTAATATTCATATTTACGGGCTGATGCGCGGACGTGTGTTAGCCGGTGCGGCAGGTGATACGGAAAGCCAGATTTTCTGCACCCATCTGCATGCGGAACTGATTTCTATCGCCGGACAATATTGGCTGAGTGATCAAATCCCGGGCGAATTCGCCGGGAAAGCGGCCAAACTCAGTCTGGTTAATAATGAACTCACTATCAACAATCTAATATAGACCTTTAACAAGGAATAATTCCATGGCACGCATTTTAGTTGTTACTTCAGGTAAAGGTGGCGTAGGCAAAACCACTTCCAGCGCGGCCATAGCGACCGGCCTTGCCCAGAAAGGAAAGAAAACCGTTGTGATCGATTTTGATATCGGTCTGCGTAACCTTGACTTAATCATGGGGTGTGAGCGTCGCGTCGTGTATGACTTCGTGAACGTTATTCAGGGCGATGCCACACTAAATCAGGCACTTATCAAAGATAAGCGGACTGAGAATTTATTTATCCTGCCTGCTTCGCAGACCCGCGATAAAGATGCACTGACCCGCGAAGGCGTGGAGAAAGTGCTGAACGAATTAGGTGAGATGGACTTTGATTTCATCATCTGTGACTCCCCGGCAGGGATTGAGAGCGGCGCACTGATGGCGCTCTATTTTGCTGATGAAGCCATTATTACCACCAACCCTGAAGTTTCATCTGTCCGTGACTCTGACCGTATTCTCGGGATCCTGTCCTCCAAATCCCGCCGTGCGGAACAGGGACAGGAGCCGATTAAAGAGCATCTGCTGCTTACCCGTTACAATCCGGGCCGTGTCAGCCGCGGTGATATGCTGAGTATGGAAGATGTGCTGGAAATCCTGTGCATCCCGCTTATCGGTGTGATTCCGGAAGATCAGTCTGTTCTGCGTTCATCCAACCAGGGTGAGCCGGTGATTCTGGATCAGGAATCAGATGCAGGTAAAGCTTATGACGATACCGTCGCCCGTATTCTGGGTGAAGATCGTCCTTTCCGTTTCATTGAGGAAGAGAAAAAAGGTTTCTTAAAACGCTTATTCGGGGGGTAAACCATGGCGCTGTTAGACTTCTTCCTGTCGAGAAAAAAACCGACAGCTAATATTGCAAAAGAACGTTTGCAAATCATTGTTGCAGAGCGTCGCCGCGGTGAATCTGAACCGAATTACCTTCCGGATCTGAAACGCGATTTACTGGCAGTTATCTGCAAGTATGTTCAGGTCGATCCGGAGATGCTGTCTGTCCAGTTTGAGCAGAAAGGCGATGATATATCCGTTCTTGAACTGAACGTCACGCTGCCTGAAGGCGATGAAGGCACGAAGAAAGACGAGACTGCAAAAAAAGAGTAGTTTTAGTGACTGATAATAACACGGCGGGTTACCCCGCCGTGTTTTTTGCTGTTTATTCCCCGGAGACAGCACTGACCTCAATACCGGCAACCACCTCTGCCAGAGCAGTCTCCAGCAATGGTTTACGCCAGCCGTTCAGCAGTTCCGGCTCTTCGGATGACGTTTTAAATCCCCACACTTTATTCAGATACTGGTTAATCTGACGGCGTGATGCCAGCAGCTCCGGACTGAATTGTTCCGCTTCGCTCAGCTCAGTAATGCGTGCTTTAATCGCCTTAAATGTTTTGCGGTATAACGGATGATCGGACACATTTTCCACGGGAGCCGGATAATCAGCCTCATTCAGTGCACGGCTTTCTTCCGTTAACGCCAGCAGGCGTCTGCCGTGACAGCGGATTTCCTGGCCGGTCAGCCCCAGTCCGTCCAGCTCGCCCAGCGAGGTCGGCATATAGCGCGCCACTTTCCACAGATGTTCTTCACGTACCACAAAATTGACCGCCATATCACGCTGACGCGCCTGTTCCAGCCGCCATTGCGCC
This sequence comes from Morganella sp. HSTU-ASny43, assembly GCF_022819185.1. NCBI lineage: Bacteria > Pseudomonadati > Pseudomonadota > Gammaproteobacteria > Enterobacterales > Morganellaceae > Morganella > Morganella sp. HSTU-ASny43. The sequence continues at coordinate 69,807 of NZ_WSPG01000016.1, read as the reverse complement.
AGTTTCTGTAAACAGGCCAGTTGCTGCGGACGCAGTTGTGCGGCACCGCTGAAATCGCGGTAAGCTTCCGCCGGGTCAGTCTGGGTAATACGGCGCTGCGCCATCATGGCACACTCTTCTTCCGCAGAAGCCAGGTAACCGGCCGCACGGACTTTTTCTGTCAGTTTTTCCGCCAGCGGCAACAGGTAATACACATCCGCCGCTGCATATTCACACTGTTTTTCTGTCAGCGGACGCGCCAGCCAGTCAGTGCGGGATTCACTTTTATCCAGGGTAACACCGAGGTAGGTTTCCACCAGCGTGGCAAACCCGCAGGAGAGCGGATGCCCGGTAAAGGCGGCCAGCACCTGGGTATCCACCAGCGGCTGCGGCACACATCCCATGCTGTTGAAAAAGACTTCGATATCCTCACTTCCGGCATGGAGATATTTGATCATATCCGGTGCAGCCAGTAAGGTTTTCAGCGGTGTCCAGTCAGTGATCCCCAGCGGATCGACCAGTGCGAGATGCTCCCCGTCATAAAGCTGAACCAGACCGAGATGCGGATAATAGGTTCGTATCCGGACAAATTCGGTGTCCAGAGCAAGATAAGGTTTGCCGGTAACCTGTCCGCAATAGGCGGCAAGGTGTGTATCGCTGGTAATCAACTGATAATTCAAAACAACTTCTCTTAGTCTTTGACGACGTGGTTAAGTGATGTGATACAGAATAATTCAACAGATCAGGATATTTCAATCAATAGTCATAACAGAACAGATAAACGCCGGTTTTAACCGGCGTTATTATTCTGCGGCCTGATGTGGTGTCATGCAACCGGCTGAACATCCGTTTTGTGCTTTTCCTCATCGCGCAGTTCGCGGCGCAGAATTTTACCGACATTGGATTTCGGTAATTCATCACGGAATTCAATGATTTTCGGGACTTTATAACCGGTCAGATAACGGCGGCAGTGCAGACGCAAATCATCTTCTGTCAGTGATTTATCTTTACGGACCACAAAAATCTTCACAGTCTCACCGGAGCTTTCACTCTCCACACCGATAGCGGCACACTCCAGCACTGCCGGATGCAGCATGACCGCATCCTCAACTTCATTCGGATAGACGTTGAAACCGGACACCAGAATCATGTCTTTTTTGCGGTCAACAATGTGCAAAAAACCGTTCTCATCAAACTGCGCGATATCCCCGGTGGCGACCCAACCATCTTTCAGCACTTCGGCGGTGGCATCCGGGCGGTTCCAGTACCCTTTCATCACCTGCGGACCACGGACCCACATTTCACCCGGCTGCCCTTCCTGTACATCCGTGCCGTCATCATCCATCAGGCGGATCTCAGTGGACGGTACCGGGAATCCGATACTGCCGCTGTAACTTTTCAGGTTATGCGGGTTACCGGCGACCAGCGGGGAGCATTCTGTCAGCCCGTAGCCTTCCAGCAGATGTTTACCGGTCAGTTTTTCCCAGTTTTCCGCTACCGCTTTCTGCACCGGCATACCGCCGCCGACAGAAAGATTCAGGGTGGAGAAATCGAGTTTGTGAAATTCCGGATTGTTGATCCAGGCATTAAACAGGGTGTTTACCCCGGTAATGGCCGTGAACGGATATTTGCTCAGCTCTTTAATCGTTCCGCTGACATCACGCGGGTTAGTGATAAGCAGATTACGGCCGCCGATTTCAATAAACAGCAGGCAGTTCACTGTCAGTGCAAAGACGTGATACAACGGCAGTGCGGTGACAATCAGTTCTTTGCCGACATTCAGCTCCGGAATATAGGCCGCCCGCGCCTGCTCAAGGTTTGCCAGCATATTGCGGTGGGTCAGCATAGCGCCTTTAGCCACCCCGGTGGTACCGCCGGTGTATTGCAGAAATGCCAGGTCTTCACGGTGAATTTCCGGTTTGACATACTGCATGCGGTAACCCTGATGGATAGCGCGGCGGAATGAGATAGCATCCGGCAGGTTATATTTCGGTACCAGACGCTTGATATATTTGACCACAAAATCCACCAGCGTGGCTTTCGGACGGGAAAGCTGATCACCCATACGGGTCAGGATCACATGGCGGATTGGCGTGTTATAAACGATTTTTTCGAGGGTGTGTGCAAAATTGGAAACAATCACAATCGCGGCACAGCCGCTGTCATTTAACTGATGTTCTAACTCTCTTGGTGTATAGAGGGGGTTGACGTTCACCACCACCATCCCTGCCCGCAGGATCCCGAATAAGGCTATCGGATACTGCAGTAAGTTCGGCATCATCAGCGCGATGCGATCCCCTTTTTTCAGCCCCAGTCCGTTTTGCAGGTAAGCGGCAAATGCGCGGCTTCGCTCTTCCAGTTTCCGGTAGGTCATCACCTCGCCCATATTGATAAAGGCGGGCTGGTCCGCAAAGCGCGATACCGCATTCTCCAGCATCTCTGCCATTGAGGCATAGGTGTCAGGATTGATATCTGCCGGGACATCTTCCGGATAGTGTTTAAGCCAGACTCTTTCCAAGGTTTTACTCCTGATTATTGCTGCTCATCTCATGACCCGCCGGTGTTAACAAAATATTTACATAAATAAAGTATTTACATAAAACGGCGTTTTCGGATAATTTTTCTGTTTCAGGTTGAGAGTCACATCACTAATTTGTTTTATAAAGCCAGATAACAATCGAGGCGGCAAATGCCGCCTCTTAATCTATTCACTGTAACAAGCTGAGGATAATCATTCCTGCTTATCGTCACGGGCGGGATTATACACTCAAATCCGCATTTATGCTGAACTTTAAGGTTACCGTACCCGCAAATCCGCGCGATTAAGGTACTAAATAATCCTGCACCACTGCCGGTCCCGGCGGATAATACCAGCCGCCGCCATAATAGCCGCCGCCGTAGTACCCGTTATGCCAGCGCCACGGATCCGGACCATACACCGGCGGCGGCATAATCACCTGCCGTGCCTGGTGCCAGCGCTGGAAACCAGTGACATCAATCACCGGGAAAGTATAAGGAACATCGCCTATCTTACCGGCTTGTGTACCGTTCATCAGCCCGACCACCGTGACATACTGGTCGCGGAAGTTATCCGGCTCCATAAAACTGTTGATCCGGGCATACATCCGGCCGGTGATCGTTGAACCGAGGAATGGCGCACCGGTGCTGTTCAGCGGCATCACCGCGATTTCCAGTTGTGTCATATCCGGCTGATTCTGCACGCTGAGTACCCGCCCGCCGAAACGCGCTTCCATCCCTTTGTAAGCCTGCGGCGCTTTCTGAACGGCCTGAAAATCCGTCAGCATCGTGGTGCCGCTGCCCTTAATGGATTCCGGTACTGTGGCGCAGCCGGCCAGCGCCAGTGATAAAATCACAACACCATACTTCAGACTGCCCCGTAAGCGATTCATCATGATATGAGCTCCTGTGACGGATAGTATTCATTTATTGTGGCTGATGATTGCCGGTTCAACAATTGACACAGGCTATTTTTTTACGTTATTCCCGGCCCGGTAATTTCTTCCAGGTCACTTCGTTGCGCAAATACACCGGCTCTGCCGATTCAGGGGCAGATGTTTCCCCGCGGCGCAGTGCATTCAGTGCAGGCGGCAGCATATCCTGTGCATGCGGCAGCGTAATCTCTGTCATTTGTGTGCTGAGGGTCAGCGTTTCCTGCATCTGCGGATACGCCGCCCAGCCGGTGCCTGCCAGTCCCCATTCGCCGGTGAGTGCGGCACAGCGGGTGACAAAATCAGCCGGTTTCAGCACTGCTTCCGCCAGTTCCTGCCGGAAAATACCTTGCTCATCACGGACATACGCCGCGCAGTACACTTCATCCATGCGGGCATCAATGGCAACCAGCACACGGGAGAGCCCGGCAGTACGGAAAACCCCTTCCGCCATGGTTTCCAGTGATGAGACACCGATCATCGGCAGCTCAGCGCCCAGCGCCAGACCCTGCGCGATCCCGACACCAATCCGCACGCCGGTAAAGCTGCCCGGCCCCTGACCAAAGGCCAGTGCATCAAGATCACGGAGAGAGAGATTCTGCTGTGCCAGCACCGCCTGCACCATCGGCAGAATGCGCTGTGTGTGTTCGCGGGGGGTGACGGCAAAATCGGCGGTGATCTCACCATTGTTGTAAAGTGCAACAGAACAGGCTTCTGTTGCTGTATCTAAGGCTAAAATTCGGCTGGACATGCCATAACTCCGGCAAATAAATAAGGTTTATGGTAACAAAAAAATCACGGTAACAGTGACTTTTATTGCGAAACTGATTCAGTGTTATTCCGCTGTGCGGCGCTGTGACTGCCGTGCTGCCAGAAATTCCGCAGCTTTGGTCAGTGAACGGGTCCGTGGCGACGGCGGCAGACTTTTCAGGAAGATTTCCCCGTAAGGCCGCATAACAATCCGGTTATCACAGATCACAATCACGCCGTAATCCTCCGTATCACGGATAAGCCGCCCGACCCCCTGTTTAAGGCTGATCACCGCATCCGGGATCTGAACATCACGGAACGGATCGCCACCGCGTACCTGACAATCTTCCATGCGTGCTTTCAGCAGCGGGTCATCCGGTGCGGTAAACGGCAGTTTGTCGATGATGACACAGGTCAGTGCATCACCGCGCACATCCACCCCTTCCCAGAAACTGGCGGTGGCCACCAGCAAGGCATTACCGGAGGAGATAAAATCACGGAGCAGCTGTGTTTTACTGGTTTCCCCCTGCACCAGCACCGGCAGTGTCAGTGACTGGCGGAATTCGGCGGCGAGATCACGCATCATCTGGTGTGAGGTGCATAAAAAGAAACAGCGGCCACGGTTATGGTTGATCAGCGGGCGCAGTTGTTCCGCCAGCTGTTTTGCCGCACCGTACTGATTCGGCGACGGCAGAAAACGCGGCACACAGAGCAGAGTCTGTTCCTGATAATTAAACGGGCTCGGCAGGATCAGGGTTTCGGCGTTATCCAGCCCGAGGCGGCGGGTAAAATGGTGCAGATCATCATTCACCGACAGTGTCGCGGATGTAAATACCCACGCCATTTTCTGATTACTCATCATTTCGCGGAATTTGTCTTCTACGGTCAGCGGTGTCAGTGCCAGCAGGAAATGACGTCCATAGCTTTCAAACCAGTAACTGTAACCGGGGATGGAAACATCTTTCAGCCGTTTGAGCCGGTTGCGGTACAGGGTCGCCCGTTCAAACGCCGCATCCAGCATGGCAGAGCGGCCGAGAGAGAGCTTCATCACGTCATAACAGAGTTCCAGCGCATCATCGAGCAAGGTGAGCGCCCGCTGAAACTGCGGCTGTGCCAGCAGTTCCCGCAGATTACCGCGAAAACCGGTATCACCGAGTGCCAGCCGGAAATCCTGCACACTCATCGTCAGGCGATCCGCGCATTTCTGTAACTGCGCCTGGTCACGCAGCTCGCTGCGGTAGGCTAATGTGATATCGCGGGTCAGATCAAATAACTGACGGCTGCTGAGCTGCTGACCGAAATACTGACTGGCGATATCCGGGATCTGATGCGCCTCATCAAAAATAATCACATCCGCCTCAGGGATAAGCTCCCCGAAACCGGTGTCTTTCACCACGCGATCCGCCATAAACAGATGATGGTTGACCACCACCACATCCGCTTCCAGTGCCTTGCGCCGGGCTTTCAGTACAAAGCATTCTTTATACTGCGGACAGTCGCTGCCGAGGCAGTTATCGTTGGTACTGGTGATCAACGGCCAGACCGGGCTATCTTCCGGAATATCGTGACAGGTGGTGATATCCCCCAGTTCAGTCGCTGTTGCCCAGCGCCGCGCTGCCACTATCTGCGTGAGCGTTTCCGGCTCCATATTAATATCGCCGAGAGTCTGCTGCTCCAGCCGCTCCAGACAAAGATAGTTCGAGCGCCCTTTGAGCAGTGCCACCCTGCCGTCATAATCCAGCGCCTGAATAATGGTGGGGAGATCGCGGTTATAGAGCTGATCCTGCAACGCTTTGGAGCCGGTGGAAATAATAGTTTTCTTTCCGGCACGCAGCGCGGGTACCAGATAGGCAAACGTTTTGCCGGTCCCGGTTCCGGCTTCCGCCACCAGTTGCCCCTGCGTTTCAATTATCCGGCTGATCGCCGCCGACATAGTGACCTGGGCTTCCCTCGGCTGAAAACCGGGAATGACACGGGCTAAGCGGCCGTTTTTTGCAAAATCGTCTGACACGCGCGTTCTCTTCTGACAAAATAGGCGCTAATTATGCCAAGGGTTGAGCAATAGCACCACCTTGCCGTGTAAGAAACTGGATATATTTACAGGAGAGAGAATGACAATTCAGCGAATTGATCCGGAAGACCGCTGGTCTGAAGCGGTTGTACACAACAACACCGTTTATTACACCAGTGTTCCGGAAGATCTGAGCGGCGATATTACTGCCCAGACCACCAGTGCCCTGCACGCGATCGATAAAATTCTGGCCCGCGCCGGTTCAGATAAAAGCAAAATCCTCGATGCGACCATTTTCCTGGCAGACAAAGCCGATTTTGCCGGTATGAATACCGCCTGGGATGCATGGGTCGCGAAAGGCAGTGCGCCGGTTCGCTGCACCGTGGAAGCTGCTCTGATGCACCCGGATTATAAAGTCGAAATCAAAGTGATCGCGGCTGTCTAAGTGTTGAAAAAGCAGAGATCTCTGTTAATTCAGTGTCTCTGCTGATGACGGGCAAAAACGAAAAGCCGCTGTAAACACATCCCTGTGCGCTCAGGCGCGTCATCCATGACGCGCATGCTTTTCGTTTCCTTTGCCCATCATCGCAGGTTTACCCGGACACACGGTATCTCTGCTTTTTACTGAAATGAGGGTTTATTTTAATCCCGGCGCCTTCCACATCGATGTTGTCAGGCCGGAATCCACCAGCGAAAGCTGATCCGCATATACCTTCTGCCAGTTCTGTTTGGCTTTGTCATAAACTTCACGGTGTGCCGGATTTGGCTGATACTCATGCTGCCACTGCACCAGACGCTCACCCGCCGTCACCATATCATCATATAACCCGACACCCGCTCCGGCGGCGATCGCACACCCCAGCGCCGTGGCTTCTTTTACGACCGGTACCCGCACCGGTACCCCGGTAACATCCGCCAGGATCTGGCTCCACAACTTGCCTTTCGAACCACCACCAGCGAACACCAGTGAATCAGCCTTCACACCACTGAATTTAGCAATCAGATCAAGATTGAGGGATGAAACAATCGCAGCGTTCTCCTCCAGTGCGCGGAACAGCGAGGCTTTGTTACTCTTTTCCGCATCAATGGAGAGGTTAATAAAGGAAGGCGCCGCGTGATACCAGGATTTAAACCGCATCACATCGGAGAAAATCGGCATGATGCCGTGAGAGCCGGCAGGCACCCGGGCGGCCATATCTTCCAGTAATGAGTAAGTATCCACGCCGAGACGTTCAGCGATGATTTTTTCTTCCGCGCAGAACGCATCACGGAACCAGCGCATCGTCAGGCCGGTAAAGAAACTGATGGATTCCGCCTGTACCATCCCCGGGATCACATGCGGGTTGATGCGGGTATTCATATCCGGATCAGTGACCGGTGCAGGTAAATTCACCACCTGCTGCCAGAACGTGCCGCCGAGCACCGCAGTTTGTCCCGCTCTGACCACGCCCAACCCGAGGCAGCCCAGCTGAACATCCCCGCCGCCCATCACCACCGGCGTGCCTTCTGCCAGACCCGACTCTTTCGCGGCATTCGCTGTGATATAGCCCAGCACGGTACCGGTTTCTTTGACCGGTGAGAGAATATCCGCGCGCAGCCCGGCCATTTCCAGCAGGCCCGGCCGCCAGTCACGGGTTTTCAGATCCAGCATCCCGGTGGTGCCGGCATTGGAAGGATCAACTGCCAGCTCGCCGGTCAGTTTACAGGCCAGCCAGTCGCTGATCATGGTGAGTGTGCCCGCCTGCCGGTAGATATCAGGCCGGTGGTGTGCCAGCCACAGCAGACGCGGCATTGCGCCGAGGGCTAAAGTCTGGCCGGAGCACTGATAAACATCATATTCAAAAGTGTTATCGTACAGCTCTTTTAATTCACTGACTTCATGGCTTGAGCGCGCATCCACGTTGGCACATGCCCAGATCGGTTCGCCGTTGCGGTCATACAGTACAATGCCTTCACGCATTGAGCAGGCCGCCACCCCGGCAATCGCCGAAGCAGGCAGACCGGCATTTTTCAGCGCCAGCGCAATACAGTGACACGCCAGCTGCCAGTTCACCGGCAGATCAAATTCCATCGAGCCCGGTACATCCGGCAGCTCATTGTGACGCCACTCCGCCTGTCCGACCGCCACCTGATTGCCGTGAAGATCAAAAATAACGGCTCTGATACTGCCTGTTCCCGCATCCAGCGCCATCAGGTATTTTTCTGATGAGCCGCTGCCCGTAATCTGATTCATGTCGCCATCCTCACAAATTCAATTGGACTGATACCGTTACACCATGAAATACAGCGTGATTTTCGTCTGCGGGACAGTCAGTGCATCAGGTTAATAATGTCAGCATCACCCGTGCCGTCTGCTCGTCTGTCACCAGAGAGTTGATATAGCCCCCCAGCAGTGCCGCCACAATCACCTCGGCTTTTTCCTCACCGCCCGCCACCCCGACCACCGTCGGAATATTTTTCAGCTCTGCGGGGGTGATGCCGATAAGTTCGCGGTGCATCTCCACTTCTTCTGTCAGTTCCCCTTCGCGGCCGATAAAGTAGCCAAGGATATCCCCGACCGCCCCGCGCCGTGCCAGCATCAGCTGTTCGCCGCTGCTGATATAGCCGGAACGCATAATGGTCGCATCCTGTTTCTGATTCACAGCGCCCAGGCCGACAACGGCAATATCCGCTGCACTGGCTGCCATCAGCACATCCTGCACGCTGCGTTCCTGACGGAATGTCGCTGCCACTGCGGCACTTGATGCCCGCAGCGGTGCCGGAATAATGCTGACCGGGCAGTTGGCATCAAGCTGGCCGATGCCGGTCATGTACTGCCCGACGCCGCCGGAAAGTGTCACCAGACGGATCTGCTGCGAAGAGACAAACCCGCTCAGATGCTGCAATGTCGCCATTGCCGCCTCCCCGAACCCGACTGCCAGCAACTGGCCGGGCGAAAGCTGTGACATCAGCAGATGTGCACCGGCCACGCCAAGACGGGTATGGATTTCCGGACCGTTCAGTGCCGGGAGTATGCGAATTTGCTTTAACGAAAATCTTTTTTTCAGAATATCTTCAAGTTCAAGGCAGCCTTCAAACCGGGAATTTATCTGCACCCGGATAACGCCGGACTGACGTCCTTTTTCGAGCAAACGCGAAACTTTCAGCCGTGTCAGACCGAGCAGATCCCCGATATCTCCCTGCGTGAGACCATCGTGGTAATAAAACCAGGCAATACGGGCCAATAACTCTTCTTCATTCATACTAAGTCCTGAGGCGTCATAGTCCATCGAAGAAACGGAGCTTACCGGGGCTGCTTTCGTGTTTTTTGAAACTGTTGTCATGTGAACTTTTGTTTTCCGTTTTTACAGATAAGCACCTTTTACAGAAATCTGCCAGAGGTGCAGGCCAAAATTTTGAACAAATTCTAACGCAGATCTGATTTTTTCACAAAATATGGCCGAAATATTGTCTTATTTGATTTTTATGGCTTACATTTATGAACAAATGTGTTTATAAATTATAAATGTTCATTTTATTGATGTTTTCTTAACCACATAACATCCGGCAGCAATACCCATAACACCAGAGGTGCCGTTATGTCAGAGAAGCAACACCCGATTCAGCCGCTGCTCACCGCCCGCGGAATAGCCAAACAGTTCTCCGGTGTGGTTGTCCTCAAACACATCGATTTCACACTGTTGCCGGGACAGGTTCATGCGCTGCTGGGCGGCAACGGCGCGGGAAAATCCACGCTGATGAAAATTATTGCAGGGATTGAACAGCCGGATGCAGGCACCCTGACGCTGGAAGGTCAGGAGATATCGCACCTGACTCCGGCGAAAGCCCATCAGCTGGGGCTGTATCTGGTTCCCCAGGAGCCGCTGCTGTTCCCGAATCTGTCTGTACAGGAAAACATTCTGTTCCGTCTGCCGAAACATCAGGCGGGCAAAGCCAAATTACAGCAGATGCTGACTTCACTACGCTGCAATTTTGATCTCAGTGCGCGCGCGGGCAGCCTGAATGTGGCGGATCAGCAGCTGGTGGAGATCATGCGCGGTCTGATGCGGGATTCCCGCATCCTTATTCTTGATGAACCGACAGCATCTCTGACCCCCGCCGAAACCGAACGCCTGTTTGAGCGGGTGCGGGAATTACAGCAGCAGGGTGTCGGGATTGTCTTTATCTCGCATAAACTGCCGGAAATACATGCCATTGCCGATTACCTGAGCGTGATGCGTGACGGAAATATCGCGTTGGCCGGTCCGGCAAAACAGTTTTCCACTGATGAAATTATTCAGGCCATCACACCTGAAGCGAAGAAAAAGCCGCTGTCAGAGACGCAGAAGCTCTGGCTGGATCTGTCCGCCACCCGTAACAGTCCGCAGGATGATACGCCGGTACTGGATGTCCGCAATGCGTGCGGCGAAGGATTCCGTAACATCAGTTTTGTTGTCAACCCGGGGGAAGTGGTCGGGCTGGCCGGTGTCGTCGGCGCCGGCCGGACCGAACTCGCAGAAACATTGTACGGGCTGCGCCCGCTGATCGCCGGAGAGGTTTTCCTCAACGGTGACAATCTGCGCGGTGTCAGCAGTGAAAAACGCCTCACCCGGGGGCTGGTCTGTTTACCTGAAGACCGTCAGGCCTCCGGACTTTTTCTTGATGCCCCGCTCACCTGGAATATCGGTGCGCTGGTGCATAACCACCAGGGGCTGCTGGTCAACCGCTCGCGGGATGATGCATTGCTCGAGCGTTACCGCCGCGCCCTCAATATTAAATTCAGTGACGGGCAACAGACGGTACGTACGCTGTCCGGCGGTAATCAGCAAAAGATCCTGATCGCCAAATGCCTCGAAGCCAATCCGTCACTGCTGATTATTGATGAGCCGACACGCGGCGTGGATGTCGGCGCCCGTAATGACATTTATCAGCTGATACAAAGTATCGCACAACAGAATGTGGCAATTTTACTGATTTCCTCTGACCTCGATGAAGTGGTGGCACTGGCTGACCGCGTGCTGGTGATGCATCAGGGGGAATTCTCCGGGGAATTGCAGCACAACGAGCTGAACACCGACACCATTATGCATATGGCGTTCGGCGAACACCGCCCGCAGACAGAAACAGAAAGCAGCCCGTTACAGGAGGCTGCATCATGCTGAAATATATCCAGAATAACCGTGAAGTAACGGCACTGCTTGCTATTCTCTGCCTGTTTGTCCTGCTCGGCGGCATGGAAACCCGTTATTTCAGTCTGCAAACCGTCACCATGATTTTCGGCAGTGCGCAAATCCAGATGCTGCTGGCCATCGGTGCCACCCTGGTGATGCTGACCCGTAATATTGATGTGTCTGTCGGATCCACCACCGGGCTGTGTGCAGTGATTGTCGGTATCGCGCTGAATGCGGGACTGCCGCTGACGGTGGCGATCCTGCTGACTGTCGCTGCCGGTCTGCTGGCCGGATTCTTCAACGGCATCCTGGTCACCTGGCTGCGGATCCCCGCCATTGTTGCCACCCTCGGTACGCTCGGGCTGTATCGCGGCATTATGCTGCTGCTCACCGGCGGAAAATGGATTGAAGGTTTACCGGCGGAACTGAAAGATCTGTCAAAACCGGTTTTCCTCGGGCTGTCGCCAATCGGCTGGTTTATTATCCTGCTGATTATTCTGATGACTCTGTTCCTGTCCCGCACCACCGCCGGACGCGGTTTCTACGCCACCGGCGATAACTTACAGGGCGCGCGCCAGTTGGGTGTGCCGGTTGATCGCACCCGCATCATTGCCTTCTCTGTAAACGGCATGATGGCGGCACTCGCCGGGATTGTGTTTGCCTCACAAATCGGTTTTATCCCGAATCAGACCGGTAACGGCCTTGAAATGAAAGCCATCGCCGCCTGTGTGCTGGGCGGGATCAGCCTGCTCGGCGGCACCGGTACCATCGTCGGCGCTATCCTCGGTGCCTATTTTATGACTCAGATTGACAGTGTGCTGGTGCTGCTCAGATTGCCGGCCTGGTGGAATGACTTTATCGCCGGCTTTGTTTTACTCGCGGTTCTGGTCTTTGACGGCCGTCTGCGTGTGGCGCTGGAGAAAAACCTCCGCGCCCAGCGCTATGCCCGGTTCCTTAATCCTTCCGCACCGCAGGAGGCGAAAAAATGAGCATCACCAAACGTTATGGCTGGGAAATTGCCCTGGCGCTGCTGATTGTCCTCGAAATCCTGTTATTCGGTATGGGTAACCCGCGCCTGCTGGATGTCAATGTGCTGCTGTTCAGTACCAGTGACTTTATCTGTATCGGTCTGGTGGCGCTGCCGCTGACGCTGGTGATTGTCAGCGGCGGGATGGATATCTCCTTCGGTTCCACTATCGGGCTGACCGCCATTGTACTCGGGATCCTCAATCAGGCCGGTGTACCGATGATTGCCGCTATTCCGCTCACTCTGCTGACCGGCGCACTGTGCGGTCTGATTAACGCCCTGCTGATCCTGTTTACCGGGGTTAACCCGCTGGTGATTACGCTCGGCACCATGTATCTGTTCGGCGGCTGCGCCCTGCTGCTCTCCGGATTATCCGGTGCGACCGGTTTTGAGGGGATCGGCGGCTTCCCGGCAGCCTTCACTGATTTTGCTAACCTTGATTTACTCGGCATTCCGCTGCCGCTGATCATTTTTGTCCTGTGTGTACTGGTGTTCTGGTTTTATCTGCACCGTACCCATCCGGGCCGTAATGTCTTTTTAATCGGGCAGAATGCCCGTGTCGCGCGCTACAGTGCTTTCCCGGTGACACGCACTATCTGTCTGCTGTATGCGATGGTCGGTGTCAGTGCCGCACTCGCCTCTGTCATTTTAGTGTCCTATTTCGGCTCTGCCCGTGCGGATCTCGGGGCATCGTTCCTGATGCCTGCTATCACCGCTGTTGTACTGGGTGGTGCCAATATTTACGGCGGTTCCGGCTCTGTATTAGGCACCGCGCTGGCTGTTTTGCTGATCGGCTTTTTACAGCAGGGATTGCAGATGATCGGCGTACCAAATCAGGTCTCCAGTGCACTCTCGGGTGCGCTGCTTATTGTTGCCGTTGTTGGTCGTTCCGTTTCTTTACACCGACATCACATCCTTGGCTGGTGGGCGCGTAAACGCAACAGGCAATTCGTATCAGAGTAAAACACGTTTGTTATCACAGATTTGACGAAATGGAGAAAACCATGAAACCCATCATGAAAAAACTGGCGCTCGCCACTGCATTAAGTCTCGCATGTGTTTCCTGGGCGAATGCAGCAGAAAAAGTCGCCTTTATTCCTAAACTTGTCGGTGTCGGCTTCTTTACCAGCGGCGGCCAGGGTGCTGTGGAAGCCGGGAAAAAACTCGGTATCGATGTCACCTACGACGGCCCGACCGAGCCGAGTGTGTCCGGTCAGGTGCAGCTTATCAACAACTTCGTTAACCGGGGCTATGACGCGATTATTGTTTCTGCCGTTTCGCCGGACGGGTTATGTCCGTCACTGAAACGCGCTATGCAGCGCGGTGTGAAAGTCCTGACCTGGGATTCCGATACCAACCCGGAATGCCGCTCCATTTATATCGACCAGGGCACACCGAAACAGCTCGGCGGCATCCTGGTGGATATGGCTGCGGATCAGGTGAAGAAAGAGAAAGCCAAAGTCGCCTTCTTCTATTCCAGCCCGACCGTAACTGACCAGAACCAGTGGGTCAAAGAAGCGAAAGCGAAAATCGAAGCCGAGCATCCGGGCTGGGAAGTCGTCACCACCCAGTACGGTTATAACGATGCCACCAAATCCTTACAGACTGCCGAAGGTATTCTTAATGCCTGGAGTGACCTGGATGTGATTATCGCGCCGGATGCCAACGCCCTGCCGGCGGCGGCTCAGGCCAAAGAGAACCTGAAACGTAACGATGTGGCGGTTGTCGGGTTCAGTACCCCGAACGTGATGCGTCCGTATGTGGAGCGCGGCACAGTTAATCAGTTCGCGTTATGGGATGTTGTCAAACAGGGCGAAATTTCTGTCGCCGTGGCTGATGCACTGATGAAAAAAGGCGAACTGAATGTCGGCGATAAGATTACCGTCGCCGGTGTCGGTGAAGTTGAAGTCTCCCCGAACAGTGTTCAGGGCTATGACTACGAAGCAAAAGGCAACGGGATTGTGGTACTGCCTGAGCGCGTGATCTTCACCAAAGAGAACATTAACAACTATGATTTCTGATGTAGTTGCTGATTTAACCAATGGCGCGGGCACCCTCCGCGCCAGTTTAACCAGGGGAGAATTCCATGGCTGATTTAGATGATATCCGTGACGGCAAAGACTTCGGGCTTAATACGCCGCAAAAAAACACCCTTTATACCCTCAAAGGCTGCGGTTCGCTGGATTGGGGTATGCAGTCGCGTCTGGCCCGTATTTTTAATCCGCAGGATAATAAAACGGTCATGCTGGCCTTTGACCACGGCTATTTCCAGGGGCCGACCACCGGCCTTGAGCGGATTGATATTAATATCGCCCCGCTTTTTGAGCATACCGATGTCCTGATGTGTACCCGCGGGATCCTGCGTGCCCAGGTGCCGGTCACGACCAACAAACCGGTGGTGCTGCGGGCATCCGGTGCTAACTCCATCCTGACCGAACTCTCCAACGAAGCGGTTGCGGTGGCAATGGATGATGCGGTACGCCTGAATGTGGCGGCGGTTGCGGCTCAGGTCTATATCGGTACTGAGCATGAACACCAGTCCATCAAAAACATCATCAAAATGGTGGATGCGGGGATGCGTGTCGGTATGCCGGTAATGGCAGTGACCGGGGTGGGTAAAGATATGGCGCGTGATCAGCGTTATTTCTCACTCGCCAGCCGTATTGCTGCAGAAATGGGCGCTAATATCATCAAAACCTACTTTGTTGAGGAAGGTTTTGAGCGCATCACCGCCGGTTGTCCGGTACCGATTGTCATTGCAGGCGGTAAAAAACTGCCGGAAAACGAAGCTCTCGACATGTGTTTCCGCGCCATTGACCAGGGCGCATCCGGGGTGGATATGGGCCGGAATATTTTCCAGTCCGAAAACCCGGTTGCCATGATGAAAGCGATCCGTGCCGTTGTGCATGGCGGTGAGAGTGCAGCACAGGCTTATCAGCTGTTCCTGAGCGAAAAGAACAAGGGGTAAATTTTGAACGTAACATTAGTGGAAATTAATGTGAAACCCGGCAAAGTGGATGAATTTATTGCCGTTTTTCGTGAAAACCATCTGGGATCGATAAAAGAGCCCGGTAACCTGCGTTTTGATGTGTTACAGGACCCGGAAGTGGAAACCCGCTTTTATATCTATGAAGCCTATGCCGATGATGCAGCCGTGGCGGCACATAAGAAAACCCCGCACTATTTACAGTGCGTGGAAAAGCTGGAAGACCTGATGACCGGCCCGCGTAAGAAAACTGTCTTTATCGGGCTGATGCCGGAAGTGAAATAAGCATATCCTGTTTGATCTGTTAAGTGACCGCACAATGGCGGTCACTTTTTTGTATTGATTATTCATTGTTTCATTTTTATGGATGATTATTTATCTTATTTTTTTATTTTTCCCGAAAAATCGGATTAATAAAATATAATACGCATGTTCATAATTGCACTCAAAAATAACAAGCATGTATTTTTTAATCTATCTCATATTTTCCTTCTGACATAAAATCGGGCTCAATCCATTTTGGTCCTTTCATATAAAGGCCGCCTTTCTCTCCTCCGCACATTATTTTTTCTTCATTCAGAAGCCGGTGCGTTTCGCGGAGAATCATAATATTACACGACTCATATTTATCCGGGCCATTATGACGATAAAAAAAACGATCTATTGCCGGGTAAATAAGACCACTTTCACGCCTGGCAACCAGAAACAGGATAACATCTTCCATCGATTCATTTTTTACCATTTCATTGTAATCAATCATTTTACATATTTTTCTCTCATAATAAAATCTGACTCAATCCATTCATCTCCTCTTCTGAACGCCATTCACAATGAATATGCTGTATCAGCTATATCATACATATTATCAGCAGCATTACTTTAAAATCTGCCTGCAGGTGATTTTATCTGGTGATTCTTTTCCGGACAATACTGAAATGCGTTACTCTGACTTTCTAAAACTGTTGTTTCGGCGAATATCATTAAGAGAATTTCAGAATAAATAATGCAGATTGTCTGTTTGTCTGGTTGCCTGAACGGAATAACTCCCTTACCATCGAAATAAATGAATCTGAATTTATAGCTTTCCGGAGAAATCGTGAAAAAACTCACAGTAACCTGCTCAGTTCTGCCTTTGGCGCTGTTTTCCGCTGTTTTCGCCCTGCCATCCTATGCCGCAGAAACTGACTGCCAGCCGATGTCTGAACAAACCCGGCTCAATCATATGAGGATGATGGGGCTTTCTTACCTGAACGGACCGGTAAAATCATCCTCCATGGTCACCGACAGCGATCAGCAGGACAGCGATGTCAGGATATTTTCTGCCAGTAATGTGACACTGTCACCCTGCGGACAGATCACTCACTATGATTTCATCCGCAGAAGTATGCAATACGGCATGACCTTTGATATACAGGTAGCCGGAGCGGAAACCGCTGATGCCATCAGTATGGAATACCGTTTTTCCTCAGACGAAGTCGGCCGGAAAAAAGAGCGCCCGACCATCAGCCGGATTATCCTGCTCAAAGATGCACAACAAGTGATTAGCGGCTACCGGACAGAAAATTTTATTGAGGGCAACAGCACTATCCTGACCGAAAACGGCGCTGTGGAATACCGCGATGGCAATATACATTCTGTAGTGATAGACGGCGAAGTTCTCGCCAAACCCTACAGTATGATCTTTGAATATGACAGTGCCGGCCGGGTAACCCGTATTTACACCACGCCGACCCTTCTCAGTAATTACCATTTTACCTACAATGAGAAAGGCGGCCTGGATAAAGGAACAGAAAGAACGGAGTCGATCGGGATCGTCACCGGTAATGATATTCAGTGTACAGAATGGGATACCTATCAAAACTGTACCGCAGGGCTCTGGCTCCGGCATATTAACGGTGAACCGGCCGGTGAAGTACCTTTCCGTACCACTTATGAGTATTACAGTGATAAATAACAGCAGAAGACAATCAGCATAATCGTATTACCCGATTTTATCGGGTAATACTTGTTCTTTACTTCGCTGCTGCCGGCGATGACAGTACGCCAGAATAACCAGTACCAGATAAATGGCCGGTTCCGGTGTATCTGTCTTCGCTGCTAAAATATAGTGCGTAATAACAATAAACAACAACGGATACAGCAAATTATGAATTCGTTTCCACCACCGGCCTGATAAGTTGCGTATCCGGTCAGACGACGTCACTGCCATCAGGCACAAAATTAACCAGCCAGCCACACCGAGATTAAGATAAAAATGGGAAAGTATCTCACTGAAAAAGAGTGCCGTATTTTCTGCACCTATTTCAAGAAAAAAATAGCTGGCCAGATGCAGCGTTGCCCAGAAAAAACACCATAATCCGAGTAATTTTCTCACCTGATATAAACTGTTCAGCTTAAAATAAAAAGCAATCACCGGTATCACTGCGATAATAATAACTAAACGAAGTGCCATAATACCGGTGAAATGCTGAATGTCTTTTGCGGGATCTGCCCCCAGTACCCCGTAACTCACAGCATAAATAAGCCATACCAGTGGCAATACTGCCGTCATATGAAAAAAAAGTTTAACCACCGGGTAACGGAATAATTTCATCATCAGAAATATCTCCGCAAATCCATCCCTTTATATAATTCTGCCACGTCTTCTGCATACCCGTTAAACAGTAATGTCGGCTGCCGTGTTGTCCGGCCTAACCCTCCGGAGCCGATAAAACGTTCTGTAGCCTGTGACCAGCGCGGATGATCAACCTGCGGGTTTACATTGGCATAAAACCCATATTCACGGGGTGCTGAAAGATTCCATGTGGTCGGCGGCTCAGATTCTGTCAGGCGAATTTTAACAATGGATTTTATGCCTTTAAAACCATATTTCCACGGTACCACCAGCCGGACAGGTGCTCCATTTTGTTTCGGCAGTTCTTTTCCGTAAACACCGGTTGCCATCAGTGTCAGAGGGTGAAGTGCTTCATCCAGGCGCAACCCCTCAATATACGGATACTGAAGCCCGCCTCCGGTAAAACGGCTCTTTTGACCGGGCATTTGTTCCGGAGCGTACACCGTTTCAAAAGCAACATATTTCGCTTTGCTGTTCGGTTCCGCTGATAATAATAAATCTCTCAGAGGAAAACCGACCCACGGAATAACCATTGACCATGCTTCCACACAGCGCATTCGGTAAATACGCTCTTCAGCCTGAAATTTATGACGGATCTCATCGGCATTTAATACCAGAGGCCGGTTAACTTCCCCCTCAACTGTCAGTGTCCATTCATCCGTTTTCAGGGTATGTGCGTTTTCAGCCGGGTCCGATTTATTCAGGCCGAATTCATAGAAATTATTGTAACCAGTCACCTTATCCTCCGGCGTTAATGCCAGGCCGGACTGATACTTTTCAGGTTTTGTATAACTGAGGTCTTTTAAGATTGTCTCCGGAACGCCGGGCTTATCATCGCCGGAAAACCACGAAAACAGACCGGCGCTGACTGACGGGCTGACCATTAATCCGGCCGTACCGGCACCTAATAATTTAAGCAGATTCCTGCGCTTCATCATAAAAACGGATTCCGGCGTAATCTCAGACGATCGTATTATTTTCTTCATGATGAGTCCCTGTATTCAACAATCACGGTGATAACATTCAGGAACTGTTATACCGCATAATCTGAATTTAAAGCTGACAGGACGATGACAAATTTGTCATGAAAGGGGATGAGTATCCGGAAAAATTAAGGTTACCGTGTTATATGACCCGGTACGTTCAAATCTGACCTCACCTGAATGCAATTCTGTTATTGCCTGAACAATCGATAAGCCCAGCCCGCTTCCTTCTGACGTTCTCGCATTATCTCCGCGCCAAAAGCGGGTAAAGACCTGTTCACTGTTTGCAACAACATCACCTTTGTTCATCACTGAAATGACGGTGCTGCCATGATTATTTTCTGCACAGGCAATAACCTCCGTATTTTCATATGAATATTTAACCGCATTTGACACAACATTAACCATAATCTGCATCAGCAATACTTTGTCTGCTGATACCGTCACATCCGATATTTTATTAACCAGCCGGATATTTTTCTCATCGGCATAAAATGCCAGTAACTCATAAATATCCTCAACCAGCTCAGAAACAACGATGGTTTCCCGCTTCAGATTAATATTTTTATTCTCTGCTCTGGCGATAAACAGAATGTTTTGTATTATTTTTGCCAGTTTATCCAGCTCTTCTGTATTGCTGGCGATAATCGCTTCATACTCATCCGCAGTGCGCGTTTTTTGTAATGTGATTTCATTCTGAATTTTAATGGCATTAATGGGTGTTCTTAATTCATGCGCTAAATCATCCGCAAGTTGTGTCAGCCGGACAAAATCATTTTTCAGCCGTGAGCGCATGATATTCAATGAATCACCCAAACTTTTCAGTTCATCCGGTAAGCGGCTGATATCCACCGTCTGTCCCAGAGAGTGCAGATCTGTTTTCGCGGTGATCCGGCTGAGATGCGTAATATCCTGCAATCCCCGGCGGATAAGCCATATACTGAAGACGACCATCAGAAGAATAGCAATAACGGAAACAATCAGACTTTGCTGTAAATATCCGCGTAAAACACTGCTGCGATCAACCGAACGCTTTGCCAGAGTGACATATAATTTACCTTCAGGAGCCTGAATCTCAAAATTAACCACGGAAACCGGCATGTTATCATCCGTATTCTGGTATGAGATTAAAGGCGTTTCCTGATTATCCGGATAATTAAGTTTGTCCCGGGTATTCAGGGTTATCTCCGGGTTGGTATCCACAATAACGTGATTATCAGCATCTGCTATCTTAATAACATCCTGCCGCATATCCATCATCCGCCGGAAATAAACAGGTAACGATTTAATATCAATACCACTGACTATCAGTTTAGCCAGTTGGTCGGCACGGTTAATCAGGATGTCATCATCTTTTGAGGCAAGTTCATTTTTCAGAGAGTGATAAAGGATCAGTGTGACAAAACCTGCGTTTGCCACCATCAGCAACATAAATAATGATACAATTTTAAATCTCAGTGAACGTATTTTCATCATTCCGATCCGTTCAGGCGGTATCCCATACCACGGACAGTTTCAATTAATTTACGATCATGATCGTCATCTATTTTTTTTCTGAGCCGCCGGACAGCCACATCGACAATATTGGTATCACTCTCAAAATCCATTCCCCATACCTCACAGGCAATCAGTGTTCTGGGCAGGATCTCCCCTGAATGCAGCGCAAAAAAAAGCAACAGTGAATATTCCTGACGTGTCAGCGATATTTTCACGCCTCCCCGCTGTACATCATGACGGGTCAGATCAATGCTGAGATCGGCGATCTCAATCACTTTGGAAGCCGGTTGAGAAGTACGCAGCTGATTCCGGACTCTCGCCAGTAATTCGGAAAATGAAAACGGTTTAACCAGATAATCATTCGCGCCCAGTTCCAGTCCTTTTACCCGGTCAGCAACTGCATCCCTGGCTGTCAGACAAATAACCGGTACCATTTTGGCGGTTCTCAATATTCTCAGCACTTCCCAGCCATCCATACCGGGCAACATAATATCGAGAATAACCAGCCGGTAATTGTTCTCCAGAGCAAGATACAACCCGTCTCTGCCATCTGCCGTGATATCAACAATAAATCCGGCTTCCTCTAATCCCTTTTTAACCCAGCTGCCGGTCTTTTCATGATCTTCAATCAGTAATATTTTCATTTTTATAATCCGGAATTTTACCTGTACATCCTGCATCAGTGTATTTTAATTCCGGACATAAAAAAACAGCAGACAACTCCGGGTTGTCTGCTGTTTTTCTGTGACGCAATGATCAGGCAAACTTAATCATCACCATACCCAGCAGAAGCAGAATAATCCCGCTCCAGCCTTTATAATTGAGGCGCTGGTTAAACAGGATCCAGCCTGCGGCAACTGTTGCCACAATACCGAATGCTCCCCACAATGCATACGCAACGGAAAGCTCGATACCGCGGACTGCCAGTGCCAGACAACTGAATGCCCCCAATACCGCCAGCAGCGATAAAATACCCAGCCACAGACGTTTAAAGCCGTTTGACATTTTCAGCAGGATATTCGCCAGAATCTCCAGTACCACGGCCAGCAGTAAAAATGCACCGTGCCACCATTCAAATGTCGATAACATATTACGCCCCTTTCAGCATCTCATTCAGTGGCGCACGAACCGGTTTGGCAGCAGGCTGCTTTTTCTGCACTTTTTTGGTGCCGTATTTAATCAGGGTGATACCCGCGATTAACAGTGCCAGACCGCCCAGTTTCAGCGGTGACAGCGATTCATGGAACCACATCACACTAAACGTGGTGATGATCAGGATCCCGATCCCTTCCCACAGCGCATAAGCCACCCCGAGGGCCACTTTTTTCACTGCCATGGATAATAAAATATAAGAAGAGGCAATCATGATATACATCACAATCATCCCCGCACTGTCACCGGAGACACTCGCGTATTTCATCGACAATGTACCGATCACCTCGGTAATAATGGCTAAGCCTAAAAACATCCAGTAAATCATAGTTATTTCTCCTGATGGACAACGCATACAGGTTCACGGCGCAAAACAGACTGTTTGCGTGAACGGGTGCGTTTATCGCGAAACGAAAACGTTAAATGTAACGATGTGACCAAAAACGCAGGCGCGCTTGGTTCGTCAGACGAAAAGAGAAATAGCTATAACTCGCCGTACCAGTAGTGTTCGCTTGATACGATAGCGGAAAGGAAAAGTACATGGGTAGAACGTCGGATTTTAATCCTGCTACTACTGTCGCTTTGCATGATGTCTTATTCTTTTGTCTGTCCCCGGACAGGGTGACAACAATGAAAGAATCCTCCGGTTATTAATATTCATATTATTTTTAGCACAAGTAACGCAGTTCAGCAATGGTGCGCTGAATTATTTTTCAGTAAATAATTTTATTTTTTAGACAGTTATAAAAAATGACCACCTTCTTATTCAGAAGATGGTCATAATTACGCAAATATTGAACCGGTTAACTACCTTTACTGATACCGCAGATGGATAATTATTCCACTTCGTTCCAGGCATGACCGTCACGGGCCATCATGGCGATAGAAGCTATCGGCCCCCAGCTGCCTGCCTGATACGGTTTCGGCGGTTCATTATCCATTGCCCAGGCGTGCATAATAGAATCCACCCACTTCCAGGCTTCCTCCACTTCATCACGGCGGACAAACAGTGCCTGAATACCGCGCATAGCTTCCAGCAGCAGACGTTCATACGCATCCGCAATATGTGTCTGGTTGAACGTTTCCGAGAAACTCAGATCCAGCTTGGTGGTTTGCAGACGGTGTTTATGATCCAGCCCCGGTGCTTTGTTCAGCACTTCAATATCAATACCTTCGTCCGGCTGCAGACGGATAGTCAGTTTATTCGGCGGCAGATGCTGATAGGTTTCATTGAAAATATTCAGGGACGGCTGTTTGAAATAGACCACCACTTCCGAACATTTTGACGGCATCCGTTTTCCGGTACGCAGATAGAACGGCACACCGGACCAGCGCCAGTCGTCGATATCCGCGCGGATAGCGACAAAGGTTTCGGTCTGGCTGACGGTATTCGCGCCCTCTTCATCCAGATAACCCGGTACTTTTTCGCCGTGAACAAACCCGGCGGTATATTGCCCGCGTACGGTTTTTTCACGGACATTCGTGATATCAATGGTCCGCAGTGAGCGCAGCACCTTCACTTTCTCATCACGGATACGGTCACTGGTCAGGTCATCCGGCGGTGACATGGCAATCATAGTCAGAATTTGCAGCAGATGGCTCTGCACCATGTCACGCATCTGCCCGGCTTTATCAAAGTAACCCCAGCGCCCTTCAATCCCCACTTCTTCCGCCACCGTGATCTGGACGTGGTCGATGGTACGGTTATCCCAGTTATTCACAAACAGGGAATTGGCAAAACGCAGCGCCAGCAGGTTCAGTACCGTTTCTTTGCCGAGATAATGGTCGATGCGGTAAATCTGGCTCTCTTTAAAATATTTCGCTACTTCGGTATTGATCGCCTGTGATGAGGCCAGATCATTACCCAGTGGTTTTTCCATCACCACACGGCTCGGTTCTTTATTCAGATGCGCTTCACCCAGCCCTTTGCACATGGCGCTGAACGTGCCCGGCGGCATCGCGAAATAGTAAACAGCAGTATTTTTGTTTTCCGCAATAATATTGGCGAGGCTTTTGAAATGAGAGGTCTCATTCACATCGAGATTACAAAACAGCAGACGGGCACTGAATCGTTCCCAGAGCACCGGATCCAGTTGCTCGTTGAGGAAGGTATTGAACGCATCCTCAACAAATTTCTGATACTCCTCACGGGACCAGTCCGCACGGCCTGCCCCGATAATCCGCGTTTCCGGATGAATATTACCGGCTTTTTCCAGCTGATATAAAGACGGGAGTAACTTGCGGCGTGCGAGGTCGCCTTTGGTACCGAAAATGACTAAATCACAGGCGGGAACCGTTGCTGTCAGCGCCATAGAAAACCTCTCTTCGTGGCTGTGGAATTGTAATTTTGTTACAGAGATAACGAATAATGTACTCGTTTGCGCCTGGCCAGTAAACATAAATGCGGGTTACCGCACATTCTGACAGGTCTCTGTCGCCGGTCTTTCTGTGTGCAGTTTTGTAATTTAATTACTTTTTTGATGCAAACTTACTAAAATGAAAATCAGACACAGCTCAAACTTTCAAAAAAAAGCCGGATCCGGGGGAGTTTCCCCTCTCCTTTGCCCGGGCTTACGTAGTATATTTTCAAAAAATGAGGGTGGCCGGTGTGTCACACAGATCAATATAAAAGGCACAGTGGCATGAATATTTTAGACCGTCTCCGTAACAGTCTGGATTACCTGAGTAAATCGGAAAAAAAAGTTGCAGAGACGATCCTCGGTGCACCACAAATAGCTATTCATTCCAGTATCGCCACACTCGCCAAAATGGCGGATGTCAGCGAACCAACCGTTAACCGGTTCTGCCGCCGTCTGGACACCAAAGGTTTTCCGGATTTCAAACTGCTGCTGGCGCAAAGCCTGGCAAACGGCACTCCGTATGTCAGCCGCAATGTGGATGAAAATGATTCCGTTGAGGCATACACCGGCAAAATCTTTGAGTCCGCCATGGCTGGTCTGGATGCAGTCAGAAGCACCCTCGATATGCTGACCATCAACCGCGCCGTGGATTGCCTGACACAAGCCCGGAAAATCGCCTTTTTCGGCCTGGGTGCATCTGCGGCGGTCGCCCATGACGCGATGAATAAATTCTTCCGTTTCAATATCCCGGTGATTTATTCCGACGATGTGGTGATGCAGCGCATGAGTTGTATCAACAGCACCGAAGGTGATGTGGTGGTTTTAATTTCCCACACCGGCCGGACAAAAAACCTGGTTGAAATCGCCCGTATCGCCCGTGAAAATGACGCTACCGTGCTCGCCATCACCTCCGAGAACTCGCCGCTCGCGGCGGAAGCCTCTCTCACCATCATTCTTAATGTACCGGAAGACACTGATATTTATATGCCGATGATCTCCCGTCTGGCACAGCTGACGATTATTGATGTCCTCGCCACCGGTTTTACCCTGCGCCGCGGCCCCAAATTCCGCGATAACCTGCGCCGGGTCAAAGAAGCCCTGAAAGACTCCCGAATAGATAAACTCCGTTGATTTTTAACCATTTGTGTCAATTTGACACATTTCCTGCTGCCGGGTGTAATGACCATCACGAATTAGTAATATAACGGATGGTAGGATAACGTCTGACTCACTGTTTTGCGTTTGCTGACTCGATTTTTATTTTAAATACGCGATAATCAGACAGGAGTGAATCGATTTTACACTTTCCTGCCGGGAGCGATTTTCCCGGCGGGGAGTTTTTATCAACACCATTTCACCTTATTCAGGTCAACGGAGTAATTTATGTCAATACGCCTCAGAAGAACGAAAATCGTAACGACCCTGGGCCCCGCCACCGATCGCGATAACAATCTTGAAAAAATCATCCGTGCCGGTGCCAATGTGGTTCGTATGAACTTTTCTCACGGCAGCCCGGACGATCACGTTGAACGTGCGAATAAAGTCCGTGAAATCGCTGCCCGCCTCGGCGTACAGGTGGCTATCCTGGGTGATCTCCAGGGGCCGAAAATCCGGGTGTCCACCTTTAAAGACAATAAAGTTCTGCTGAATGTCGGCGATAAATTTATTCTGGATGCAGAGCTGGGCAAAGGCGAAGGTACCAGTGAGCACGTCGGGATCGACTATAAAAAGCTGCCGGAAGATGTGGTGACAGATGACATTCTGTTACTCGACGATGGCCGTGTGCAGCTGAAAGTGCTGGATGTCAAAGGCACTAAAATCATGACCGAAGTGACCGTCGGTGGTTTGCTTTCCAATAATAAAGGTATCAACAAACTCGGCGGCGGGTTATCTGCCGATGCGCTGACAGAAAAAGATAAAGAAGATATCAAAACCGCAGCCCGTATTAATGTTGATTACCTTGCTGTCTCCTTCCCGCGCAGTGCGGAAGATCTGCACTACGCCCGCCGTCTCGCCCGTGATGCCGGTTGTGAGGCAATGATTGTCTCCAAAGTCGAACGCGCCGAAGCGGTCGCCACCGATCAGGTGATGGATGAAATCATTCTCGCATCCGATGTGGTGATGGTCGCCCGTGGTGACCTCGGTGTGGAAATCGGCGATCCGGAGCTGGTCGGCGTCCAGAAAAAATTGATTCGTCGCAGCCGTCAACTGAATCGTGTCGTGATCACAGCAACCCAGATGATGGAATCCATGATCACTAACCCGATGCCGACCCGTGCGGAAGTGATGGACGTGGCAAACGCCGTACTTGATGGTACCGATGCAGTAATGCTCTCTGCAGAAACCGCTGCTGGCCAGTATCCGGCGGAAACCGTGGAAGCAATGGCGCGGGTTTGCCTGGGCGCAGAGAAAATGCCGAATGTGAATATCTCCAAACACCGCCTGGATATGACCTTCGACAATCCGGAAGAAGCAATTGCGATGTCCACCATGTACGCGGCCAACCACCTCAACGGCGTGAAAGCGATTATTGCCATGACCGAATCCGGCCGTACCGCGCGTATGATGTCCCGCATCAGCTCCGGCCTGCCGATTTTCGCCATGTCCCGCCATGAAAAAACTCTGAATCAGTGCTCACTGTACCGTGGTGTCACCCCGGTATTCTGCAGCACCCACACCGATGGCCTGGCAGCAGTCACCGAAGCTATCAGCCGCCTGAAAGAAAAAGGCTATCTGTGCACCGGCGACCTGGTCATGGTCACCCAGGGCGACCAGATGGGCCTGGTCGGCAGCACCAATACCAGCCGTATTCTTGAAGTGAAGTGATTTTCTTCAGATAAAAATGAAACCGCCTGTCGGATGACGGGCGGTTTTTTTTATGCCCCGTCTCAGGGCAATTCTTTGTGTTTATAGATTTTATACGGCTCTTCTTCACCGTCTTTGCGGGTTTTCAGCAGTTTCAGGATCCAGGTGTATTGTTCGATATTCGGGCGCACCAGGGCTTCCACTTCTTCGTTCATGCGACGGGCGATATACGGGTCGTCCTGACCGTCAATATCATCCATCGGCGGGCGGACGTGGATATGGAACTGGTGATTTTTATGATCGTACACCGGAAACAGCGGGACAATCGCCGCTTTGCACACTTTCATCAGCCGCCCGATAGCAGGGAGTGTGGCTTTATAGGTGCTGAAAAACGGCACAAACTCACTGTGCTCTTCGCCGTGATCCTGGTCCGGCAGATAATATCCACTGAAACCATTACGCACACTGGCAATGAACGGTTTGATACCGGCTTCGCGGGAGTGCAGACGTCCGCCGAAGTGAACCCGGGCTTTATTCCACAGGTAATCCGCCACCGGGTTTTTCTGGTGATGGAACATACCCGCCACTTTATTTCCCTGCGCGGCAAACAACATCGCCGGTAAATCAATCGCCCAGCCGTGCGGCACCATAAAGATGATATTGCGCCCTTCTGCCTGTAACGCGTCAATAATGTCCTGCCCGTGAACCTGCGTGCGGGAAATCACCCGCTGCGGATTGCGAAGGCACAATTCCGCCAGCATCACAAAGGCGTGCGGTGCACTGGCAAACATTTCATCTGTGATCCTTTCCCGCTCCGCTTTCGGCATATCCGGGAAACAGTAATACAGATTGATTAACGCCCGGCGGCGTCCGCCTTTGGCAAAACGCCCGGCAATCCGGCCCACACCGGCCAGCATCGGGTCACGTAATTTAACCGGCAGGTAGCTCAGACCGGCCAGTGCGCCTGCCGCAACCCACATGCCCCAGTATTTCGGGTGCAGGTAATGGCGGTGAAATGTCGGGATATAGCCCGCTTTGCTGTCTGTATCGTTTTCTTTATACACAGAGGGATACCCGTATTAAATTAAGCTTATTTATCATGATATTATAAATACCGTGATCTATTATTATTGATTATCTGAAATCAGAAGTACATTAAAATTCTGTACACTGAGAATGCGGCAGGCGGGTGTCTGTGCACCCGCCGCCGGAATGAGAGGATTAATCAAGTGTCAGCTGTGGCCGGTACTGTTTTACCAGTGCCAGATAGCCGGTACGGTCTTTGCCGGTCAGCCCGCCGGAACGCGGCAGTTTTGCTGTCAGCGGGTTCACAGCCTGTTGTCCGTTCCAGACTTCAAAGTGCAGATGCGGACCGGTTGAGCGCCCGGTATTACCGGATAACCCGACTTTATCACCGCGTTTGACTTTCTGGCCCGGTTTGACCAGCAGTTTGCGCATGTGCATATAACGGGTGGTGAACTGACGACCGTGACGGATAGCCACGAAATTACCCGCCGCACCACTGAATTTAGCCACAACCACTTCCCCGTCACCGACTGCCAGTACCGGTGTGCCGACCGGCATCGCGAAATCGACCCCTTTATGCGGGGCAACACGCCCGGTGACCGGGTTTACACGGCGCGGGTTAAAGTGTGAGGAAACACGGAATTGTCTGGCGGTCGGGAAACGCAGGAAGCCGCGCTCCAGCCCGTCGCCTTTGGCATCATAAAAACGGCCGTCTTCGGCGCGGAATGCATAATAATCACGTCCGTTAGTATGCAGACGTACAGCCAGCATCTGGCTCTGTTCCTGTTTGCCGTCCAGCATTTCACGGGAGGTCAGTACAGTGAAGCGATCGCCGTTTTTCACTTTACGGACATCCACCTGCCATTGTAATGCTTTGGAAATATCACGCACTTCGCTGCGGGTCAGTCCCGCTTTTGATGCACTGGCATTCAGGCTGCCGCTGACTTTGCCGGTCAGGCGTTTAGTCTGCCATTCACCTTCGCGCATCTCTTTGGTTTCTTTGAATCCGTTGCCGCTGCGGACATAGGTACGGGTTTCACGGCGGTTCACCGCCCAGCTCAGGGATTTCAGTTCGCCGTCGTCATTCAGCTCCCAGGCGAGGGTCTGGCCGATTTGCAGGTTACGCAACCCTTTGTACTGATTGGATAATAAAGCCACATCAGAGGAATCTATCCCGTACTGTGTCAGAATGGCAGACAGGCTGTCGCCGCTGGCAACAGTGTATTCAAGTGATGTCGGGATAACGGTGTCAGTCGGGGAGGCTTCGTCGATATCATCAGACTCTTTGGCAAGTCCTTCATCCGGCAGCTGATCACTGCTGTCGGTGATAATATCGTCAGTATCGGTATCAGTGTCCGTGCCGGTTCCTGCCTGCGTGCCGGAGGTGTCAGCAGGTGGCGCAAAATCAGTTTCAATATATTGTTCGTTATCAGCATTCCGCTCATGATATACAGCAAACGGGTGCCAGACAGCGACACCCAGTGTTGCGGCAGTTAACATCCCCAGCATCATGCGATGCGCTTTGGGTAACTGGTTGTATACCAGAACGGCGGATTTTGCCAGTTGCTGCAATTGCACGCGTTCTGTTCCTTATTTATTGCTCCAGGCAGGATGCGTACTGTGCTGATAACCGTGACAGGAAGTTGGTATAACCGTCCCGATCCACTGCAATTCCGCTGCCCAGCGGGTCAAGGACGCCCATCTTCGCGTTCGTCCCTTTGGCCACCGCTTTAATGACTGCCGGCCTGAACTGCGGCTCAGCAAACACACACAAGGCGTTTTGCTCAGCCAGCTTTAATTTGATGTTATTGAGTGTCTGCGCACCCGGCTGAATTTCAGGGTTGACCGTAAAATGCCCGGAAGGCGAAAGGTCAAAACGTTTTTCAAAATAACCATAGGCGTCATGAAAAACAAAATACCCGTGTGTTTTCACCGGTGCCAGCTGCTGAGCAATATTCTTCTCAGTTTCAGTAAGTTGTCCATTGAATTTACGCAGGTTTACGTCCAACACAGATTTTTTATCCGGATAACTCACCAGGAGTTTATTATACACTGCCTGAGCGGTCTGCCGGGCAATATCCGGCGACATCCACAGGTGCATATTGTACTCACCGTGGTGGTGATGCCCGTCCTCATCATGGTCGTCATCTTCATCGTTTTTCAGCAGAAAAGGTTTAACAGACTCAAGTTCGCTGATAACGATCTGTTTTTGCTCCGGAACAGCTGAAAGCGGCTTTTGCAGGAAGGTTTCCAGCTCCGGCCCGACCCAGACAACCAAATCCGCTGAACGGATTTTTTTCAGGTCAGACGGTTTGAGTGCATAATCATGCGGCGAAGCACCATCCGGCAGTAAAATCTGTGTGTCCGTGACGCCATCTGCAACCGCAGCGGCGATTAACCCGATAGGACGTACTGATGTTAACACATCTGCGCTGGCGGTTTGTGCGGCCAGACTCAAAAATGTGGCAATAAACGCTGTTTTTATTCCGTGCCGTGACTGGTGCTGCATAATGGAAACTCCGTGACATGATTGCGATAATGTTATATTATAACGTTTCATTCATTCTGCAAGATAATAATTTGTCATGTCAACACTTATCGCGGTAAATGATGTTTCTGTCGCTTTTGGTGCCAATACGGTACTCGAGGACATTTCATTTACATTATCCCCCGGGAAAATCATCACCCTTCTCGGGCCGAACGGCGCGGGAAAATCCACTATTGTCCGTGTGGTACTCGGCCTTACCGAACCGACGTCCGGCACCGTCACCCGCACACCGGGTCTGACTGTCGGCTATGTTCCGCAAAAACTCTATCTCGACCCGACAATGCCGCTGACGGTGGCCCGTTTTCTGCGTCTGAAGCGCGGTGTCAGCAAGGGCGAGTGTCTCGCGGCGCTTGAGCGGGTCAATGCCGCGCATCTGACCGGAAAACCGATGCAACGGCTGTCCGGCGGTGAAATGCAGCGTGTGCTGCTGGCCCGTGCCCTGCTCGCCCGGCCGCAGCTGCTGGTGCTGGATGAGCCGACTCAGGGTGTGGATGTCAACGGCCAGGTCGCGCTGTATGACCTGATCACCCGGCTGCGTGATGAACTGAACTGCGCGGTGCTGATGGTTTCTCACGATCTGCATCTGGTGATGGCAAAAACCGATACCGTGCTGTGTATCAACCGGCATATCTGCTGCTCCGGCGAGCCGGATGTGGTAGCCGCCCATCCGGAGTTTACCGCCATGTTCGGTAGCCGGGCCGCGACACAGATCGGCGTGTACCGTCATCATCACAACCATAGTCACGAGAACGGCAGTGCAGTGCTATCCCCTTCTGCACCCTGCTGCGGGAATCACGCCCCGGCAGATGTCTCTGTAAAACCCGCTCCGGAGTGCCGCCATGATTGAATTACTGTTACCGGGCTGGCTCGCCGGGATTTTACTGGCGATCGCGGCCGGTCCGCTCGGCTCCTTTGTGGTTTGGCGGCGGATGTCCTATTTCGGAGATACGCTGGCGCACGCTTCGCTGCTCGGGGTCGCCTTTGGCCTGCTGCTGAATGTCAGTCCGTTTTATGCCGTGATTGCCGTGACACTGATTCTGGCTATGCTGCTGGTCTGGCTGGAACGCCGTCCGCAACTGGCGGTGGATACTCTGCTGGGTATTATGGCGCACAGTGCGCTGTCTCTCGGTCTGGTGGTGGTCAGTCTGATGTCGAATGTGCGGGTGGATCTGATGGCGTATCTGTTCGGTGACCTGCTCTCAGTGACCTATGAAGATTTGCTGCCTATTGCCGTGGGTGTGACTATCGTGACCGGCTTGCTGATGTGGCAGTGGCGTAATCTGCTCTCTCTGACCATCAGCCCGGAACTGGCGTTTGTTGACGGTATCAATCCGGGCAGACTGCGGATGATGCTGATGCTGGTCACGGCGCTGACCATCGGCCTTGCCATGAAATTTGTCGGAGCGCTGATTATCACCTCTCTGCTGATTATTCCTGCCGCCGCTGCCCGCCGTTTTGCGCGGACACCGGAACAGATGGCTGCGGGTGCTGTTGTCACCGGGATGATTTCCATCACCGGCGGATTAACCTTCTCCGCTTTTTATGACACTCCGGCGGGTCCGTCTGTTGTGCTGTGCGCCGCCTGCTGCTTTATTCTCAGCCTGCTGGTAAAACCACGCAATTAATTGTATATACAGTAAAAAGCCCTGATTTTCAGGGCTTTTTACTTCCGGTCATACCGCGTTATTACGCTGTTTCTGATTTTGTCCGCACTTTCGGTTTCACCGGATTCACACTCAGCACCAGCTTGTCGAGAAATGTGATCAGTTTTTCATTCATTTCACTGTAGCTGTGTCTGCGGATAGCACCTGGTGTATCAACAAAACGGAATCCGGCGGCAGATTTCAGATCATTTTCGCCGTTGAGGATCAGATACTCCACCACATCACGGGTCAGTTCCATATGGCACTGGAAGCCGTAAACGCGTTTGGTGTATTCAATAATCTGACGCGGACAACCGGCACTGAAAGCGATAATCTGCGCGCCTTCGGTTAATCCCGGCATATCATAATGCCAGTGGCCCACCCCCAGCGAATCGCCGAAATGAGAAAACAGCTGGCTGCGTTTTCCGGCCTTGGTCATATGGATGGTAAATTTGCCGAACTCTTTTTCCGGACTTTGTGTATACGGCGCGCCTAATGCTTCGCCGATAAGCTGTGCCCCGAGGCAGACCCCGATGACAACTTTATTTGAATTGATAGCATTGGCGATAAACGCCTGCTCTTTTTTGGAATCAAAATAAGAGCATTGCGCAGTGGTGGTTTCCGGGTTTTGCGGCCCGCCCATGATAATCAGAAAATCAATTCCGCTGATGCTGTCAGGTAACTTGTCACCTTCATACAGACGGGTGAACGTGACATCGTAATTATTCTTCCTTGCCCAATACTCGTAAGCGCCCGGTGCTTCAAAATAGTCATGAATGATAAAATGAACACGCATAGTCAGTTCCTTTTCCCTTTAACGAAATCCTCCTTTTTACATTACAGGGTTCAGACGATGCACGCCAATTTTTAAATGTCGAAAAACAACCAATTACAGAGATATCCTCCCGGAATAATCCCCAAAAAAGCCATTTAATTATCACATGGGCAAAATGGTAAACATATTATGTTTACCCTAAGGTTTGACGGCCGGGTTCTTAATCGTTTCCACTGTGATCAATACCAAAGTGACGATAGGCATGTGCGGTGGCAAGGCGTCCGCGCGGTGTCCGCTGAATAAAGCCCTGCTGGATTAAGAAAGGTTCGATGACATCCTCAATGGTTTCCCGCTCTTCACCGATGGCCGCCGCCAGGTTATCCAGCCCGACCGGGCCGCCCATAAATTTATCAATAATGGTGACCAGCAACTTGCGATCCAGGTAATCAAACCCGGCAGAATCCACATTCAGCATATCCAGAGCCTGACCGGCAATCAGCCCGTCAATACCGCCGTCACCTTTCACCTGGGCAAAATCCCGCACCCGGCGCAGCAGACGGTTGGTGATACGCGGCGTGCCGCGTGAGCGCATGGCAATCTGGCGGGCACCATCATCCGAGATATCCAGCCCCATATAACGTGCACTGCGGCTGACAATATGCTGCAAATCATCAGTATTATAAAATTCCAGCCGCTGCACGATCCCGAAACGGTCCCGCAGCGGTGATGTCAGAGAGCCTGCACGGGTGGTGGCACCGATCAGAGTAAACGGCGGCAGGTCGATTTTAATGGAACGGGCAGCAGGCCCTTCCCCGATCATGATATCCAGCTGGTAATCTTCCATCGCCGGATAGAGAATTTCTTCCACCACCGGAGAGAGGCGGTGGATTTCATCGATAAACAACACATCGTGGGGTTCGAGGTTGGTCAGCATGGCCGCCAGATCACCGGCTTTTTCCAGTACCGGTCCGGAGGTGGTGCGCAGATTAACGCCCATTTCATTGGCGACAATATTCGCCAGTGTGGTTTTCCCGAGCCCCGGCGGGCCGAAAATCAGCAGATGATCGAGGGCATCCCCGCGCTGACGGGCAGCCTCGATAAAGATTTCCATCTGTGAACAGACCTGCGGCTGACCCACATACTCCGCCAGTAATTTCGGCCGGATAGCGCGATCCACCACCTCATCATCCGGCAGCGTTTCCGCCGTAATCAGTCTGTCAGCTTCAATCATGACCTGTCACCCCGTTGTGTCATCATCGTTTTTATTATTACAGCGCGGCGCGCAGTGCTTCGCGGATCAGTGTTTCGCTGTCTGAACCGGCTTTTGAGACTTTCGCTATCATGCGGCTGGCTTCCTGCGGTTTATAGCCGAGGGAAATCAGTGCCTCAATGGCTTCAGATTCCGCATCTGCCTGGCTGTTACCCGCCTGCTGACTGGCCGGAAGCGACATTTCCGCATCACGGAACAGGTCACCGTTAAGCCCTTTGAAGCGGTCTTTCATTTCCACGACCAGACGTTCGGCAGTTTTCTTGCCCACACCCGGCAATTTAATTAACTGTGCCACAGCCCCCTGCTCAATCGCCGCCACAAACTGCTGCGCAGACATACCTGAGAGGATCGCCAGTGCCAGTTTCGGCCCGACGCCATTCACTTTGATTAATTCACGGAACAGCGCGCGTTCCTGCTTATCATTAAAGCCGTACAGTAACTGTGCATCTTCCCGCACAATAAACTGGGTGAACAGAATGGCTTCCTGACCGGCATCCGGCAGTTCATAGAAACAGGTCATCGGCATATGGACTTCATAGCCCACACCATTGGTTTCCAGTAATACGACAGGCGGCTGTTTTTCCAGCACAATACCTCTTAAGCGACCGATCACGCGCGTCTCCTTTATGATTGCGGCAGAGCCTGTTTATAGCATAAAAAAAGCTGGACGTATATCCAGCCATCAGAAAATCACGGGTATCTGCGACACCGGTTACTCTTTCAGCCGTCCGCGTGCCATCACCAGACGCGGCTGCCCCATCTGCACCAGGTTCTGGTTAAAGTGACAGTGAGTAATAGCAATCGCCAGTGCATCTGCCGCATCTGCCTGCGGTGCCGCTGACAGTTTCAGTATTGAGCGCACCATATGCTGTACCTGGGCTTTTTCCGCCGCCCCGGTACCGGTGACCGTTTGTTTCACCTGGCGCGCCGCATATTCAAATACCGGCAGATTATTATTCACCGCCGCCAGAATAGCCACACCACGGGCCTGTCCCAGCTTCAGGGCGGAATCAGCATTTTTGGCCATAAAGACCTGTTCGATAGCAAAACAATCCGGCTGATACTGGGTGATGATTTCACTGACACCGGCGTAAATTTTGCCCAGACGGGACGGAAGATCATCCACCTGTGTGCGGATACAGCCGCTGCCGATATACAGCAGACGCCGTCCCTGCTGGCGGATAACACCATAACCGGTCACCCGCGAGCCGGGGTCAATACCGAGAATAATTGCCATAGGAGGACCGTATTGTCACAACAGGAAAAAAGCAAGAAAACAGAGGGATGCGCACAGTGGCGCATCCTCTGCGGAGTGAGTGACGGAAATTACAGCAGTGCTGCAACTTCGTCTGAGATATCGCCGTTGTGGTAGACTTCCTGCACATCGTCAGAGTCTTCCAGCATATCGATAAGGCGCATCAGTTTTGGTGCGGTTTCCGCATCCAGATCCGCTTTGGTGGACGGGATCATCGAGACTTCGGCAGATTCAGCTTTGAAACCGGCTGCATCCATCGCGTCTTTGACATCACCCAGAATTTCCCAGGCGGTGTAAACGTCGATAGCGCCGTCGTCAAAGGTTTCAACGTCTTCAGCACCGGCTTCGAGCGCCGCATCCATCACCGCATCCTCATCCAGACCCGGTGCATAGGAAATGATACCTTTGCGGGTAAACAGATAAGCGACGGAGCCATCGGTTCCCAGATTGCCGCCGGTTTTGGTGAACGCGTGGCGCACATCAGAAACCGTACGTTTACGGTTATCCGTCAGGCACTCAACCATCACAGCAGTACCGCCCGGGCCGTAACCTTCGTATACGATGGATTCCATGTTATCGTTTTCATCATTACCCGCCCCGCGTGCAATCGCACGGTTCAGGGTATCGCGGGTCATGTTATTTGCTAACGCTTTATCCACTGCCGCACGCAGACGTGGGTTAGATGCAGGATCAGGACCACCAATGCGCGACGCCGTGACTAATTCACGAATGATTTTCGTGAAAATTTTACCGCGCTTCGCATCTTGCGCGGCCTTGCGGTGTTTGGTGTTGGCCCATTTACTATGACCTGCCATTCTCTAATCTCCAGATTAAGTCTTACGACGTTCATTCATTTAAATCCGCTGTCACTGCGGAAGAACACACTGACGAACGAATTCTTCAATTGCTTCCCCGTTACTGGGTGAGATAGTTTTCGCGGCGGCATCCGCTGCCGGTAACCACTCATACGCCAGATGCTCCGTTAAGGGAACCGCTTTCAGCGCGGGTAAGCATAACACAAACCAGTGTTCCGTATTGTGCGTCACGTCCGGTGCATACCGGTGACGGAAATGCGGAAAAATGGTATAGCGGACGGTGCGCTGACAATCCGTCAGCCGCAGTCCCTCCGCAAGGATATCAATACCGGTTTCTTCTTTTACTTCCCGCAATGCGGCATCGCGGGGAGTTTCTCCCGGTTCCAGACTGCCGGTGACGGACTGCCAGAAAGCAGGATCGTCACGGCGCTGTAACATCAGAACACGCCCCGTTTCCTGCTCACAGATAACCACCAGCACAGATTCAGGGCGTTTAAAAGCCATCAGATTCAGTCACTCTCTTTCTGAGTTACTGCAATCGCCAGCTCTTTCAGAGCATCGTCATTCGCGAAGCTCGGTGCATCTGTCATCAGACAGGCGGCAGCCGTGGTTTTCGGGAACGCGATAACGTCACGGATGTTTTCGGTACCGGTCAGCAGCATCACCAGACGGTCAAGACCAAAGGCCAGACCCGCATGAGGTGGTGTGCCGTATTGTAACGCATCGAGCAGGAAGCCGAATTTGCGGCGCTGTTCTTCCGGGGTGATCCCGAGGATGCCGAATACCGTCTGCTGCATTTCGTTACGGTGGATACGGACAGAGCCGCCGCCCACTTCGTAGCCGTTGATAACCATATCGTAGGCATTGGCGATCGCGTCTTCCGGCGCGTTTTTCAGCTCTTCCGGTGACATATCACGCGGAGAGGTGAACGGATGGTGCATCGCGGTCAGACCACCTTCACCGTCGTCTTCAAACATCGGGAAGTCGATCACCCACAGCGGACGCCAGCTGTTCAGGTCGGTCAGGTTCAGGTCACGGCCGGTTTTCAGACGCAGCGCGCCCATTGCATCGGTTACGGTGCCTTTCGCGCCCGCGCCGAAGAAAATAATGTCGCCGGTCTGTGCGTCAGTGCGCTCCAGAATGGCTTCAACGGTTTCTGCGGTCAGGAATTTGGCGACAGGAGACTGAACACCCTCAATACCGGCAGAGCGGTCGTTCACTTTCATCCACGCCAGGCCTTTCGCGCCGTAGATGCCGACAAATTTGCCGTATTCATCAATCTGTTTACGGGTCATTTCCGCGCCGCCGGTGACACACAGTGCCACAACACGGCCTTTCGGATCATTTGCCGCATCAGCAAATACAGAGAACTCAGAATCTTTCACCAGGTCGGCGATATCTGTCAGTTCCAGCGGGTTACGTAAATCCGGTTTATCAGAACCGAAGCGGCGCATTGCTTCCGCAAATGTCATCACCGGGAAATCACCCAGTTCAACATTGATGATTTCATTCCACAGTGAGCGGATCATACGCTCCATGGTCGCACGGACCTGGTCCGCAGTCATGAAAGAGGTTTCCACATCGATCTGAGTGAATTCCGGCTGACGGTCAGCACGTAAATCTTCATCACGGAAACATTTGACAATCTGATAGTAACGGTCAAAACCGGACATCATCAGAAGCTGTTTGAACAGCTGCGGAGACTGCGGCAGTGCGTAGAATTTGCCTTTGTGGACACGGCTCGGCACCAGGTAGTCACGGGCACCTTCCGGTGTGGCTTTGGTCAGCATCGGGGTTTCGATATCGAGGAACCCTTCGGTATCCATAAAGCGGCGGACAAACCCGGTGATGCGTGCGCGGGTTTTCAGGCGGTTCGCCATTTCGCTGCGGCGCAGGTCGAGATAGCGGTATTTCAGACGCATCTCTTCGGTGTTTTCGTGGTTGCTGTCGAGCGGTAACGGCTCGGAGCGGTTAAAAATGGTCAGGCCATCTGCATGCACTTCCACACTGCCGGTCGCCATCTCTTTATTAATTTGATTTTCAGGTCGCGCGCGGACAGTTCCGGTAATCTGAATACAGAATTCATTCCGTAATTCAGAGGCTTTGGCAAATGCTTCTTTTTGGTCGGGATCGAAGAAAACCTGAACGATGCCTTCACGGTCACGCATATCGATAAAAATCAAACCCCCGAGATCACGACGACGGTTTACCCAACCACTAAGGGTTACTTTTTGATCGATGTGAGCACTGTTGAGCTGCCCACAATAATTAGTACGCATACGATATCCTTTTGTCCGCTATTGTGCGTTTCTGCAAAATTTTGGCATGGTTCTTTATGAAGAAATGTCAAAAAGGCGATCATTATAGTGGAAAATTCCTGATGAGATAAGTACAAACAGCACATCTGCCGCAGAGAATTTAGCCACTAATTGATAATTTTCA
Organism: Morganella sp. HSTU-ASny43; assembly: GCF_022819185.1. NCBI lineage: Bacteria > Pseudomonadati > Pseudomonadota > Gammaproteobacteria > Enterobacterales > Morganellaceae > Morganella > Morganella sp. HSTU-ASny43. The sequence continues at coordinate 31,270 of NZ_WSPG01000016.1, read as the reverse complement.
AATAATTCAGTATGCATTAATATTAAGGATTGTGTTACCCGCTGCTTTGAGGTTTATCATTCTTTTGCTGTTTCAATTGGCCATGGAGTAAAAAATGGTTAGTTCCCTTTATATTGTACTGGGTGCGCTGTTAATCATTAAACTATCACTCGATGTGATTAAACTGCGGACACTTTACCGCGTCGCTTATGGTGACGGCGGATTTTACGAGTTACAGACGGCGATTCGCGTGCAGGGCAATGCGGTTGAGTATATCCCCGTTGCACTCCTGCTGTTACTGGTGATGGAGCAAAACGGCGCCCAGGTGTGGATGGTCCATGTCTGCGGGGTTATTCTGATTGCCGGCCGGCTGTTTCACTCTTACGGATTAAAACACCGCGAGAACCGCTGGCGGCGTACCGGGATGGCGGCCACCTTCACCGCCATGATCCTGATGGTGCTGGCGAATATCTGGTATCTGCCGTGGCAGCAGATTTTTTCGCCGTACATGTAACCGCTCACGCCGGGACATAACACTTTCTGCGCCGGGTCACCTCTGTTAGAATGCGCGCATCTTTTTGTATTGCAGATCTGTGTTATGTCCAAAGAAATTCCGAATCCGCCGCAGGATACTCTGTTCGCGGCACCGATTGCCCGTCTTGGTGACTGGACGTTTGATGAGAAAGTCGCGGATGTGTTTCCCGATATGATCAAACGCTCAATTCCGGGCTACTCCAATATTATTGCCATGATTGGCATGCTGGCCGGCCGTTTTGTCACGCCCGGCAGTCAGGTTTATGATCTCGGCTGTTCCCGCGCTGCCGCCACCCTGTCTATCCGCCCGAATATCGCGGATAAACCCGGCTGCCGGATCATCGCCGTGGATAATTCCGCGCCGATGGTGGAACACGCCCGCCGCCATGTGGAAAGTTATAAATCCCCGGTACCGGTTGAAGTAACCGAAGGCGATATCCGCCATATTGCGATTGAGAATGCCTCAATGGTGGTTCTCAATTTTACCCTGCAATTCCTGGCACCGGATGACCGCGCCGCACTGCTGAAAAAAATCTATCAGGGCCTGCTGCCGGGCGGCGTGCTGGTGTTATCGGAAAAATTCAGTTTTGAGGATGAGCAGATCGGCGATTTGCTGTTCAGCATGCACCACGATTTCAAACGTGCCAACGGCTACAGTGAGCTGGAAATCAGCCAGAAACGCACCATGCTGGAAGATGTCATGCTGACCGACAGTGTGGAAACCCACAAATCACGGCTGAAAGCGGCCGGTTTTGAACATTGTGAAGTCTGGTTCCAGTGCTTTAACTTCGGGTCATTACTGGCAGTGAAAGAGAATAACCATGATTGATTTCGGCAATTTTTATCAGTTAATTGCAAAAAATGAGCGCCTGAGCCACTGGCTGGAAACACTGCCCGCGCAGATTGCGAAATGGAATAAAGAGTCCCTGCACGGCTACTATCCTGGCTGGGTAAAAACCATTGAAAATCTGCCGGACATGACCCCGGACATTCTCGATCTGAAAACCGGGGTTACCGCGCAGCGTACGCTGCCGCTGACGGACGGGGAAACCCGCCGTATCAATAACATTCTGCGCAACCTGATGCCGTGGCGTAAAGGCCCGTTCTCTCTCTATGGCGTGGAGATTGATACCGAATGGCGCTCCGATCTGAAGTGGGATCGCGTTCTGCCGCATCTGTCCCCGCTTGCCGGGCGTACCATTCTGGATGTCGGCTGCGGCAGCGGTTATCACATGTGGCGTATGGCAGGTGAAGGCGCGGAACTGGTGGTCGGCGTGGATCCGACTCAGCTTTTCCTCTGCCAGTTTGAAGCCGTACGCAAGCTGCTCGGCAATGACCAGCGCGTGCATCTGCTGCCGCTGGGTATTCAGGAGCTGCCCGCACTTCAGGCTTTTGATACTGTGTTCTCCATGGGTGTGCTTTATCATCGCCGCTCCCCGCTCGACCACCTCTGGCAACTGAAAGATCAGTTGGTCTCCGGCGGCGAACTGGTACTGGAAAGTATTGTTGTTGAGGGTGATGAACATCAGTGCCTGATCCCCGGCGAACGCTACGCGCAGATGAGTAACGTTTACTTTATTCCGTCAGCAAAAATGCTGGCTGTCTGGCTGGAAAAATGCGGATTCACCAATATCCGGATCGCAGATGAATCTGTTACCACCACGGATGAGCAGCGCCGTACGGAGTGGATGATCAATGAATCTCTCGCGGATTTCCTCAATCCTGACGACCCGTCACTGACGGTTGAAGGCTATCCGGCACCGCGCCGTGCGGTTCTGATCGCCGAAAAACCATAGTCATCAGTAATACGTATATACCCTGTCATTTGCAGGGTATATACCTCCGAAAAACTGACTGTTCTCTCCCCGGGGATTCAGCTACCCTGCCTGTCATATTATGACGAATAAAGGCCACTCCGGATCATGAAATATCGCCTGTCCGCACTGTATCTTCCGCTTCTGTTGTCTGCCTCTGCGGCCTCTGCCACTGTGTTAACGGATAATAATCATCAGGTTTTTATCGACCCGGAAACCCTGCACATAGCAGTGGCGGATACCACTGTCAGCCGGGGAACAGAAAAACAGCCGGTCAGTGATTTAACAGAATATCCCCGCCGTGTCAGCTGGTTCTGGCCGGACAGAGATATGAATGTCACCGCTGTCCTCAATGATACCGAGCTGACCCTGACATTCACCACCAATCAGCCGCAGAATTTTCAGTGGTTCACCCTGCCGGATAACACTGTTTCCGCCCTCTATATGCCGCTGGGCGAAGGACGTCATATTCCGCTGAATAATGAACAGTGGCGTCACTATATGGTTACTGAACAGGATAATATCGATACCAATCAGGATTTGCAGTTACCGCTCTGGAGTCAGCAGCAGGATCGGGTCTACAGCTGGGTGTTACTCAGCCCGTTCCATAACCGTCTGCACTTTGAGGAAAAACAGCAGCGCCTGCAGATGAGCGCGGTACATCAGTTTAACCGTTTTAATCAGCAGCAGCCGTTTACTGTTCTGCTTCACACCGGTGATACCCCGCTGGACGGCGCACTGCGCTACCGCCGCTGGTTACAGGATAATAAGCAGTTCACATCACTGGAAGAAAAATTCGCACAGATCCCGGACGGCAAAAAACTGATCGGTGCCACCCATATCTATTTATGGGGAAAAAGTATTATCGATCAGCAGGATATTACTGACTGGCCGGGACTGGTACGTTATCTGCAATCCCCCGCCGGTAACGGGTTATGGTCGGCAATGGAGCCTCAGAGCCGTGATGCTTTTGCTGCTCTGAACGGTAAAACACCGGAAAAATGGCAGCAGCCGTTTCTGGCCGATGCTCTCAACCAGGCACTGAAGAAAGTTACACCACTGAGCCGCACCCCGGATGACAGTGACTTTATGGCTGCGCAGAAAACACAGGCCCGGGCGATCCGTTCTGCCGTAAAACAGCAACTGAGTCCGTTCCTGGCACCGGAAGCCAACTGGGGTCAGGGGTTATCCCTTCCTCTTTTAACCGCACTGACCGGGGCAAAACTGGATAAGCTCTGGCTGGGCACCGATAACTGGACTGCTACCTGGTATCAGCCGCAGGCGGTCAGCTATGCCAAAGAGCACGGTTATCTTATCGCCAGCTATGATTCCTACGACACCGCCATCCCCTCGGGAAAAAATACGGAATGGCTGACGGCACAGATCCCGTCAGAATTACGCGAAAAATGCGCGATTGTGACCGGAACAGGCAGAAAACTGCCGGGATTCGGCGGGGATGGTTATTACCTGAATCCGGGCTGCATGCAGGATTTTTCAGAAACACGCATGACTGAACTGGTACAGCTGACCGGCATCAACAGTCTGTTTCTTGACGTGGACGGCACCGGCATGGTGTCTGATGATTATAATCCGGCGTCACCCACAAGTGCGGATGCTATGGCGGCAGCGAGAAATAACCGCTTACGGTCGGTGGCAGAAAACATCCGTATCCCGCTGGGTTCGGAAGACGGTAATGCCGTGACCGCGCAATATCTGATGTTTGCCCACGGTACCGAAACCCGCGGCTTCGGCTGGAGTGATGCGGATATTCACCGCAACAAACAGTCCCCTTACTATCTGGGAGCCTGGTGGCCGGAAAATGAACCGGCGATCTTTTTTACACCGGGAAAACTGAAAGATATCTACCTGAGCACGGAATTTGATCCGCGCTGGCGGTTGCCGCTGTATCAGGCTGTATTTCATGATGCGGTGATCACCACGCATCACTGGACGCTGGATAACCTGAAATTCCCGGCGGTTACCACCACACGGGAACTGCTGAGCCAGCTGTATAACACGCCGCCACTTTATAACCTCAGCCGTGATACGGTACAGAAGCGTCTTCCTGCGATGATAAAATCGGACAGTATTTTCCGCCCGCTGCATCAGCAGTTATGGAATAAAGCCCTGACCGGCTTCCGCTGGCTGGACAGTGACGGCCTGGTACAACAGACACAGTTCAGTGATGGCTCTGTCATCACCGTGAATTTTGCTGACCATGCCATTGCCGGTTATCCGCCGCGCTCACTCAGTGCGATACCGGCAGAGGGAAAGCCCGTTAACGCCGCCTTCTGACAGCAAAACGCCCTCAGTATGAGGGCGTTTTTGATGTAACCGGAAATGAACCGGATCAGTGCACGACCATACTGTGCAGATCCAGAACCCCTTTCATCGCCTCGACGGTGTCCCCGTCCACACAGGTATGGGAAAACTCATCAGCTTCGCTGTCACTGCCCATCGCCACACCGACTTTGCGGTAGCGCATAGTGGACGGCTTGGTTTTGGATGCTGAACTGTGCACTTCCTGAAGGCCGATATCAAGGAACTTCTGAATATTCGCCAGCCGCACACCGGCACCGGCCATAATCACCGGCCCTCTGCTGGCTTCCTGTAACTCTTTGAGCAGAGGTAATCCCAGCTCCGCACTCAGCTGCTGGCCGGATGTCAGAATACGGCTCACACCCAGGTCGGTCAGCTGCTGTAATGCCAGCATCGGATTCGCACACATATCAAAGGCTCTGTGGAAAGTGACCGCCATGTCGCCCGACAGTTTACACAGCATCTTCATCCGCGGCAGATCAACATGCCCGTCCTCATCCAGAATACCGGTGACCACCCCGGGAAAACCCAGGTCGCGGATTTTGGCGATATCATTCTTCATAACCGCAAATTCCGAGGCTGTATAGCAAAAGTCACCGCTGCGCGGACGGAGGATCGGGTGAACCGGGATCCGCAACCGGTCGATAGTCTGTTTCAGCATGCCCCAGCTCGGGGTCAGCCCGCCCTCTGACGGCGCGGCACACAGTTCAATCCGGTCAGCGCCGGCTTTTTCCGCAGTGAGGGCACATTCCACGCTGTAACAACAAATTTCCAGTTTCGCCATTGATTAGCCTCATCACTTAATTTCGCAGGTAAATATCTCTCGTAAACGATTCAGTCATCCTGATATACACTATTACATGTAATTTAGATTAATGAATTGTTAAATATCACAAGATGCGAAATATCCGGCCGATTCGCACAGGGAAATGTCAGAATTGCAGGTTACCGCTCACTTTCGACAATCTCCTGCAATGTAAACGGATGAAACTTAATGGTGATATTTTCCCGGCTGACAGCCAGTGTCGGGTTCGGCAACCGCTCCTGTTCGCCGTGCGGATGGCTGGCTTTTATCACTACCCCGGCCGGTAATGGTGACGGCAGCAGTGCGGCAGCCCGCTCTGTCAGGGTCTGCGGGTCACCCGGTAACACCAGTTCGATATGTTCCCAGCCCTGGTGTGCATACTGTTTATCTTTCGGGAACGGCAGTTCCACCACCGGAATCTGCCAGTGCAGCAGTGTCAGCGGCTCATACAGTAAAAACAGATAAATCGGGCGGCCGTTAATCTGATTATCCGATAAAACGGTGCCGCATTCGCGGAATCCGGCCAGCCACTGTTCCGCCAGTGCCGTATCGTGAGCCCGCAGTGAGATGTGATCTGCCTGATAATGCGTGAGATCAAGCTGCAAATCCGCCGCAAACTGCTGTATTTTTCCGGCAAACACCGGCAGCTCTGCCATCAGACCGGCAAGGGATGCTGTCTGTACGCTGTTTTTCATTATGATCCCCTGTGAGAATTCATCCGCAAAGGCGCAGATAGTAGCATGAGACCCTGTTTTTGTGGTATAAAACCAGCCAAATTTCACGACAACATCCCGCCCGGACGAGCCCGCTCCTCCGCCGCTGTTTCCGGGGTGTCATTTTGTTCTTTAAATTAAGGTAAACCGGTGAATATTCAGGCAATTCTTTCAGATAAGATCCAACAGGCTCTTATCAGCGCAGGGGCACCACTTGATTGTGATGCTATCGTTAAGCAGTCCGCCAAAGCGCAGTTTGGTGATTACCAGGCCAATGGTGTGATGGCTGCCGCGAAAAAAATGGGTATGCCGCCCCGACAGCTCGCTGAGAAAGTGATTGAACTGCTGGATCTCGACGGAATTGCGGAAAAAACGGAAATCGCCGGTCCCGGTTTTATCAATATTTTCCTCTCCCCTGACTGGCTGACCACTCAGCTGGAAACCGCGCTGGCTGATGACAAACTGGGCCTGACCCCGGTTGAGCCGATGACCATCGCCATCGACTACTCTGCTCCGAACGTAGCCAAACAGATGCACGTCGGTCATCTGCGCTCCACCATCATCGGTGATGCGGCAGCACGTACCCAGGAGTATCTGGGCCATAAAGTGATCCGCTGTAACCACGTCGGTGACTGGGGAACACAGTTCGGCATGCTTATCGCGTATCTTGAAAAAATGCAGAATGAAGATGCCGGCGATATGGCACTGGCCGACCTGGAAGCCTTCTATCGCGAAGCGAAAAAGCATTACGACGAAGACGAAGTATTTGCTGAGCGCGCGCGCGGCTATGTGGTCAAATTACAGGGTGGTGATGAATACTGCCGCACCATGTGGCGTAAGCTGGTGGATATCACCATGCAGCAGAACCAGGAAACCTATAACCGTCTGAATGTCACCCTGACCGAAGATGATGTCATGGGTGAAAGCCTGTACAACGACATGCTGCCGGGCATTGTCAGTGACCTGCTGAACCGCCGTATCGCCGAAGAGAGCGAAGGCGCGATTGTTGTTTATCTCGACGAATTCAAAAACAAAGAAGGCGAGCCGATGGGGGTTATTATCCGCAAGAAAGATGGCGGATACCTCTACACCACCACCGATATCGCCTGTGCGAAATACCGTCATGACGTACTGCATGCCGACCGCGTTCTCTATTACATTGATTCCCGCCAGCACCAGCATCTGATGCAGGCGTGGACCATCGTCCGCAAAGCCGGTTATATCCCGGAGAGCATGACACTGGAACACCATATGTTCGGTATGATGCTCGGTAAAGACGGCAAACCGTTCAAAACCCGTGCCGGCGGCACTATCCGCCTGTCCGATCTGCTGGATGAAGCTGTTGAACGCGCGGAGAAACTGATCCGTGAGAAAAACAGCGATATGCCGGAAGATGAGCTGAAACAGCTGGCGGAAGTTGTCGGTATCGGCGCGGTGAAATACGCGGATCTGTCAAAAAGCCGTACCACCGACTATATCTTCGACTGGGACAACATGCTGGCCTTTGAAGGTAACACCGCACCGTATATGCAGTATGCCTATACCCGTGTGGCATCCGTCTTCAAACGTGCGGATATTGATGCGGACAGCCTGACACAACCTATTATCCTGACTGACGACCACGAGCGCCAGTTAGCAGCCCGTCTGTTACAGTTTGAGGAAACCATTACTGCTGTTGCCCGTGAAGGTTTGCCGCATATGATGTGCAGCTACCTGTATGATCTGGCAGGTCTGTTCTCCGGTTTCTACGAGCATTGCCCGATTCTGGCAGCGGAAAGCGAAGAACTGCGCCAGAGCCGTCTGAAACTGGCGCTGCTGACACAGAAAACCCTGAAAGCCGGTCTGGATACTCTGGGTATCGGTACTGTCGAGAAGATGTAATCCCGGCATTACCGGCGATTATTTCTGCAAAAAAGGAACCTTATGGTTCCTTTTTTATTGCCTTCTGAGTCTCTTACAGCAATACCCGGCACCCTGCTGCCTGTAATTTTTCTGCCACCGGCGGAATGACGGAGAAATTATTCCAGCGCAGGTCCAGTTTGCGCAGCTGTGTTAATGCTGCCAGGCTGTCCGGCAGTGTACTCAGCTGATTCGCACGTAAATCCAGATATAACAGGGATGATAATTCACCGGTGTTTTCCGGCAGGGCTTTCAGGGCATTGAAACGCAGATTCAGTGTATTGAGTTGTTGTAACCGGCTTATTTCCGGCGAAATAAACGCCACCCGGTTATTATTCAGATCAAGAATTTCCAGCGCTGCCACAGCTGCAATCTCATCCGGAACAGCGGTTATTTTATTATTCATCAGATGCATTTCGCGGGTATTTTTCAGCCCGCTGACAGCAGAAGACAGTTCCGTTATCCGGTTATTATAAAGACGGATTTCTTCCATTTTTCCATTTCAGAAAACCATGCCGGTATTGCTGTCAGTTGATTATCCGTTGCATTAAAATAACGCAGATTTTTCAGTCCGGAAAATGACGACGGTAAGCTGCTGTATCCGTTTTCACTGAGATAAAGATATTGCAGCTGATGTAATTCACCTATTTCCGGCGGAACATCCGCGATGCAATTATGTCCCAGATCCAGCATTTCACAGGCAGTCAGCTGTGCAATATCCGGCGGAATATAAGCCAGCTGATTACAGGAGAGATTCAGTACCCGTAATGACGTACAGTGACGCAGTGCAGCCGGATATTCAGAGAGCTGATTGTTATAGGCACTGATAACCTGCCGGGTATACGGCGGCGTGATAAACGCATCAATTGACGTATACCCGCCGTTATCCAGGTTCAGTTCAGCATCAGAAACAGTGTGTTGGTGCAGCATACAAACGCTCCGGCATCCGCGATTCCGCAGGGCTTGTTATCAGCCCCGTCAGAATAAGATAAAAACAGTTTATAAGCTGCGCTGTGCAAAGTCCCGCAGGCGGAAACCAAGCGCATACAGTGCGGCAAAATAGGCACCGGCACCGGCAATCACCACACCCATCAGGCGCAGCATACGCATCAGCATATTGCCCTGTGACCATTCCGGCATCAGGTACATCATACCCACCAGTACCGCGGCCATAAACAGCATTGCGATCACCAGTTTGAGGAAAAATTTTCCCCAGCCCGGCAACGGTGTGAAGATATTCTGTTTGCGCAGCTGCCAGTAAAGCAGCGAGGCGTTGAAACAGGCCGCGATACCAATCGACAGCGCCAGACCGGCATGTTTAAACGGCCCGATAAAGGCCAGGTTCATCAGCTGTGTCAGGATCAGTGTGGCAATCGCGATTTTAACAGGTGTTTTGATGTTCTGGCGGGAATAGAATCCCGGTGCCAGTACTTTAATCACAATCATCCCCATCAGACCGACGCAGTAGGCAATCAGCGCCTGTTGTGTCATCAGGGCATCAAAGGCAGTGAAGTTTTTGTACTGGAACAGGCTGACCGTCAGTGCTTCCGCCAGAATCGCGAGCGCCACCGCACACGGCAGAGCCAGCAGGAAACAGAGGCGTAATCCCCAGTCCATCAGTTTGCGGTATTCGGTGGCATCCCCTTTGGAGAAGCTTTTTGCCAGTGACGGCAGCAGAATCGTCCCCAGTGCCACCCCGAGCACACCGGACGGCAGTTCCATCAGACGGTCGGCGTAATACATCCAGGAGACCGAGCCGGACACCAGGAATGAGGCAAAAATGGTGTTGATAATCAGTGAAATCTGGCTGACCGATACCCCGAGGATCGCCGGCCCCATCAGTTTCATTACCCGCCAGACACCGCTGTTACGGAAAGAGACTCTCGGCAGCACCAGCATGCCGATTTTTTTCAGGTGCGGGAGCTGATAGGCAATCTGTAATACCCCCCCTGCCAGCACAGCCCACGCCAGCGCCATAATCGGCGGATCAAAATACGGGGCGGCAAACAGCGCAAAGCCAATCATACTGACATTCAGCAGAGTCGGTGCAAACGCCGGGACGGAAAAACGGTTCCAGGTATTGAGGATCCCCCCCGCCAGTGAAGCGATGGAGATCAGAAAGATATACGGAAAGGTGACTTTCAGCAGATTGGCGGTCAGCGTAAATTTATCCGGGTCATCAGTAAAACCCGGCGCGGTGACATAGATAATCCACGGCGCGGCCAGCATTCCGAGCACGGTGACCACCGCCAGAATCAGTGTCAGCATCCCGGAGACATAGGCGATAAAGGTGCGGGTCGCTTCCTCGCCCTGCTGGGTTTTATATTCCGATAAAATCGGCACAAAGGCCTGGGAGAATGCCCCTTCGGCAAAAATACGCCGCAGCAGATTCGGCAGTTTAAAGGCGACAAAGAAGGCATCGGCGGCCATCGATGCCCCGAAAATCCGGGCGATAATGGCATCGCGGATAAAGCCGAGTACACGCGAGAACATCGTCATCGAGCTGACGGCGGCGAGAGATTTCAATAAATTCATGCTGAGTGTGCTGGTCAGATAACAAAGGCGGAAATAGTATCACGATAACGCAGGCGGAACAGAAAAACCCGCCGTTATCGTGGCTTAACCCAGTCCGGGGTGGTCAGTGCGGTCAGAACATGGTCACGCCACCGGCCGTTAATCATCAGATAATCTTTTGCGTAACCCTCTTTCTCAAACCCGAGCCGGGCGAGGAGTTGTCCGCTGCGCTGATTATGCGGCATATAGTTTGCCATAATGCGGTGCATGCCCTGCTGACGCTGCATATAACGCAGTGTCGGCTCCAGGGCTTCCTGCATATAATGCTGCCCCTGCCATTTTTCACCCAGCGAATAGCCGAGAAAACAGGCGTAAAACACGCCGCGGATGACATTACTGTAGTTCGCTACCCCCATCACCTCATTTTCAGCCTGATCCAGCAGCAAAAAATGAAAAGCGGTGCCCTGACGGTGCATATCCGTCATCAGCTGCAGGCGGGATGACCAGCCGGAAGGATGATAGTGGCTGCGGTCGCGGAGAGGCTCCCAGGGTTTCAGAAATGCTTCGTTTTCACAGTAATATTCACTGATGCGGTACGCGTCCCGCTCGTGCGCCAGCCGGACCACCATTCTGTCCGTGTTAAAACGCAGCTGCGGCGTATTCGCGCGGTAGCCGAACAACATAATTCCTCTCTCAGAAGGCCGTAGTCAGGGTGTGTTTAACCACGTTCCGTCGATAAAAAAATATCATCCTGAATTCTCTGTTATCAGACACTGAATAAGCAGAGAATAGAAGGTGTAATCATCTCCCTTTTTTCTATTCCTTTCAATATTTAATGTGGTGCTGAATGTCACTTGTCAGACAAGCCCGGACGCTGGGTAAGTACTGGTTGCTGGTGGATAACCTGCTGGTTGTTCTCGGCTTCTTTGTGGTCTTCCCGCTGATCTCCATCCGTTTTGTTGAACAACTCGGCTGGGCGGGGATTGTGGTCGGGTTTGCCCTGGGACTGCGCCAGCTTGTCCAGCAGGGGCTGGGGATATTCGGCGGTGCGATTGCTGACCGCTTCGGCGCCAAGCCGATGATCGTCATCGGTATGTTTCTCCGTGCAGGCGGTTTCGCCCTGATGGCAATGGCGGATGAGCCGTGGATCCTCTGGCTTTCCTGTATTCTCTCGGCTATCGGCGGCACGCTGTTTGACCCGCCGCGCACTGCACTGGTGATCAAACTGACCCGCCCGTATGAACGCGGCCGTTTCTATTCCCTTCTGCTGATGCAGGACAGCGCCGGGGCGGTACTCGGGGCACTGCTCGGCAGCTGGCTGCTGATTTATGACTTTCATCTGGTCTGCTGGGTGGGCGCGGCAATCTTTATTATCACCGCCCTGTGTAATGCCTGGCTGCTGCCCGCTTACCGCATTTCCACCACCCGCACCCCGGTCAAAGAGGGGCTGACCCGCGTACTGAGTGACAAACGCTTCTCCCGCTATGTGCTGACACTGACCGGTTACTTTATCCTCTCCGTGCAGGTGATGCTGATGTTCCCGATCATCGTCAACGAACTGGCGGGCACACCGGCGGCGGTAAAATGGATGTATGCCATTGAGGCTGCATTATCACTGACTCTGCTCTATCCGCTGGCCCGCTGGAGTGAAAAACACTTCCGGCTGGAAACCCGTCTGATGGCCGGTTTATTCCTGATGAGCCTGAGTATGTTCCCGGTCGCACTGACTCATTCACTGCATGTATTATTCGCGATTATCTGTTTGTTCTATTTAGGATCAGTGATTGCCGAGCCGGCACGGGAAACCCTCAGCGCGTCACTGGCGGATCCGCGCGCACGCGGCAGTTACATGGGCTTCAGCCGCCTGGGGCTGGCATTCGGCGGTGCCATCGGTTATACCGGCGGCGGCTGGCTGTATGATCTGGGTAAAGAAATGCAATTACCTGAACTTCCCTGGTTTTTACTCGGTACAATCGGACTGATTACACTGATAGCACTTTACCGCCAGTTTAACCCGAAGAAAATAAGCCCTGCCGTATTAAATTGATCCGGATATTTGGGATTTGCCGCAGCACAGGTTAGTATCGGGTGGTATACAACAGGAGATACCGATGAGATTATTCCTTTTTACCGCGGCACTGGTCGCAGCAACAGTTTTAACCGGCTGCGATAAATTAACCGAAATCAGTGTCAGTGAAGAGACCATTAACAGTGCGGTGGCAGAGAATATCCGTCTGAATAAACAGATTGGTATGGATGGTGTGGCAGATGCGGATTTTACCCTGGAAAAACTGCTCACCGAGATTGGCCGTGAAGAGCCGGGCAAAGTAAAACTGACGGCAATCGGCTCGCTGAAGCTGGTTTCGCTGTTTGGTTCGCGGGATTTCACCATTTCGATGTCTCTCAGCGCCGCACCGTATTTTGATGCTGCAAGCGGGTCAATCTATATGCGGGATATTGAAATTACCAATTACACGCTGGATCCGGACAAATGGGATACTCTGATTTCCGCGCTGATCCCTTATCTCAATCATACACTGAGCACCTTTTTCAATATCACCCCGGTGTATGTTCTGAATGGCGATAATACAGCCGAAGCGGCTGCGAAGAAGTTTGCCAAGGGCATTGAAATCCGGCCGGGCCGGATCGTTATCCCGTTAACCGAATAATTTCGATTAAAAATTTTAATTGTGATAGTAAATTATTAATTCACTAAATTATGATACCGTTCCTTAACTATCCCGCCGGGAACGGTATCACCTTCCTGTTTTGCCGAAGAATATGACGAAAATTCAATGCATACGAAAAGATACCAGGTTATCCCATTCTGACGCATCTGCAGTACGCTTCCTGTAAAACAGAGCGAAACACTGATTTTTCTGCTGTTACAGATAAAATTAATTTGTGATTGAGCGCTTTTTTCTGAATCTGCAGGATTCTTTTTTGATGATATATTTCACAATTCATAAACATTTTTAACACTCACCTAATCTCTTTCAGTAACATCAGAAAATAACTATTCCGGATAAGGATCATCTGATGCTGACACTGATTGGGCTGCTGATCATCATTTCTATTGTCGTTCTGCTGATGACAGGAAAAACCAGCCCTGTAATTGCCATGTCTGTTATTCCCCTGCTCGGCGCCCTGCTGGCCGGCTACTCTCTGCCTGAAATCACTGAATTTTTTGATTACGGCATCAAGAAAGTTGCCAGTGTCGCGGTAATGTTCCTGTTTGCCATTCTGTTTTTCAGCATTATGAAAGACCTGCATATCTTCAATCCGTTTATCCGGCTGATGCTCGGGCTGACCCGGGGAAATGTGGTAATTGTGGCGATGGTCACTGCGTTGGTGGCAGCCGTTGTGCATCTCGACGGTTCCGGTGCGGCAACCTTTCTGATTATTATCCCGGCATTTCTGCCTATCTACCGGCGGCTGGGTATGAGCCCGTATCTGATGCTGCTGCTGATGTGTATGAGTATGGGGGTGATGAATATGGTGCCGTGGGGCGGGCCGCTCGGCCGCGCATCTGCTGTGACCGGTATTTCCGCCTCAGTGTTGTGGCAGCCGCTGATCCCGGTGCAAATTATCGGTATTACCGCATCCGTGCTGGTTGCCGCACTGTTTGGTCTGCGGGAAAAACGCCGTATCGCCCGGGCGGCACAATACGGCACCACACCGTATGAGCAGGATTCGCTTCTTGAATTGTATGATGAGGCGGATAACGAACACGGTACGGAAAAACCACAGCGCTTTCTGATTAATATCTCGCTGATCCTGCTGGCGATCCTCAGCCTGGCTCTGGGGTGGCTCGCGGCACCGTATATCTTTATGCTGGCGCTCTCCGCCGCTCTCATTGTCAATTACCCGAAACCGAAAGATCAGGTGGCAGTAATTAACCATCATGCCCCGCAGGCGTTATCCATGGCAGCAATTATCCTTTCCGCCGGGGTATTCCTGGGGATTATGGATAAAGGCGGGATGCTGGAGTCCGTGGCTAAGGATCTGCTGCTGATTATTCCGGGACACATGGCGGAACAGTTCCACATCATTATCGGCTTTATTGGTGTACCGCTGGATATCTTTACCAGTACCGATGCCTATTACTTTGCCCTGCTGCCGATTGTCCGTGATGTGGTGGCGTCCGCCGGTATTCCCACTGCGGATGTGGTGTATGCCATGGCTATCGGTAATAACGCCGGAACCTTTGTCAGCCCGTTCTCACCGGCTGTGTGGCTGGCTGTAGGGATTGCCGGGGTGGATATGGGACGGCATCTGCGCTACTCCTTCTTCTGGATCTGGCTGTTCAGCTTTATCACCCTGGCAGCAGGCTGGTTCCTCGGGCTGTTCTGAGCCGGATACAAAAAGCCCGGTCATCTGACCGGGCCTGAAAAATAATGTGTGACAACGTCACACATTAATCATCATTTTCGTCTTCTTCTGCATCTTCTGTCAGCTCTTCATACAGCGCGGACAGTGCTTCACGGGTCAGAATAGCCAGGGTGCGGTAAAAGCCGTGCTGTGCATGTGACTCAACTTTCCCGAGAAATGCATCACTCCACGGCAGCAGATAGTCCGCAAACAGCGCCGTCTGCGCACTGACTTCATCTTCCTGTGCCTGATCTTCCAGCCAGGATGCCGCCAGCAGCAGAGACCCGAAACTGTCTGTTACCGCATCAGTCAGCGGCATACCGCGCTCACTGAGAAACTGACGGACTTCACTTTCCGGTTCACCGGTATAGTCCGACCGGTGCTGAGCCACCGCCCCGTCAGTAAACAGCTGCTGATAATCCGCTGCCAGTTCCGCACTGTCACAATGCTCAGCCAGCCGTGTCAGCAGTGCATCCTGCTCCAGCGGCCAGTGGGCTTTCAGTTGCCCCTGCTTAATCATCGTCAGAACCGGTGCCAGCACAGGATCAGCCGGAGCGCGGTTAAACAGCGTTCCGAGCAGGCGGCAGACCAGTGAAAATTCATTCATACTTCAAATCCTTATTAACTGAGTTGCCGCTATTGTCCGGATTGTCCTTATCGCTGTAAAGAATTAATACCCCAGTTCCATATTCACCACACCCTGCGGTGCTTCGCCCCGCTCAATCCGATCAATATTGGCGACAATCGCTTTCATTGCCTCTGACGGAATGGTAAATGCAGCAATGTGCGGCGTGACATCCACCCGCGGGTGGGTCCAGAACGGGTGCATTTCCGGCAGCGGTTCGGTGGCGAACACATCCAGGCTGGCACCGGCAATCTGTCCGTCATCAATGGCTTCCAGTAAATCGTTATCCACCAGATGCGAACCGCGCGCCAGGTTAATCAGGTAAGAACTCTGCGGCAGCTTACTGAACAGTGACTGGTTGAGGATCCCTCTGGTCTGCGGTGTGTCAGGCAGCAGGTTGATCAGCAGGCGGCTGTGGCTTAAGAATTCATCCAGCTGATCGTTGCCGTGGAAACTGGTCACGCCGGGGATCTGTTTTGGTGTCCGGCTCCAGCCATGGACTTTAAATCCGAACTCTGCCAGCTTTTCCGCCACAGAACGGCCGAGAACACCGGTTCCCAGCACGCCGATTTCGAATTCATCAAATGTGAAAGCAGGCTGTGCTTTCCAGATACGCTGCTCCTGCTGGCGTTTATAAATGTCCATCTTGCGGAAGTACCACAGCGCCTTGGCAACCGCGTACTCCTGCATCTGCGCCCCCATCCCGGTATCTTCAAGGCGGATCACCGGCACCCCGGCAGGCAGTGTGCCCGGGTTTGCCTGTTCCTGTTTCAGAATGGCATCCACCCCGGCACCCAGCGCAAAGACCCCTTTCATGGTGGTGCGCCCGGCCAGACACTCACGCGGCGGTAACCACACCAGGGCATAATCCGCCGGCTGGTTATCACCCGGAACCCATTTGCGGATATCCGCCTGCGGCAGGTGTTTTTTCATGCCGTTGATCCACAGCTCAGAATCAAAAAAAGGATGGTAGAAAATAATATTCATGCGGCGCTCCTCTGTTTTTTTACCAGCCTGATAGGATTACGCAAAGAATTCAAGCCCCGGACAGATTTTCGTATCGTTAAAATGTTGTTATTGTTAACTGACCTGCATATTTTTCCGGCAGATGATTTTCCGCCGGAAAAAAATCAGCGGTTATTTTTCAGGCAGCCGGTACGCTGTTTTCAGCGGATTTGCTATGTTAATCACCAATATGCTGTTTTTTTGGTTAAACAAACGAAAAAACACATTTTTTTTCATGGCGTGTATTGACGGGTTACGTCGCTTCCCCTATAGTAGCGCCCCGTTGCAGCGAGATATCAACGCAACGAACAGTACCCCGGTGAGATGTCCGAGTGGCTGAAGGAGCACGCCTGGAAAGTGTGTATGCGCGAAAGTGCATCGAGGGTTCGAATCCCTCTCTCACCGCCATCTTAAGAGAAGAGCCTGCTGAGCAATCAGCAGGCTTTTTTCGTTTCTGCTTTTTCTTTTTTATGCTGCTATCCGGTCCGGCGGCAGAATATCCTGTTTTATTACACCTTAACTTCTTCATATTTTTGATTTTATTTTAATATCCGCTATTGTATACAGCGTCATTTGATGTATCTCAGCTAAATCTCTCCCTGTTTTGCGTAGACTAATGCGCGTTGGCGTCTCCCTATTTTTTTCATATGACTCAGAGGTGACAGTTGTCCGGAAATGAAAATTTCAACATTTAAAGGATTATCTCTTTTTACTGCATTAATTGACTCGTGCTGGAAACAGCCTTACTCCGTTTCCCGTCTGATAAAAGATACCATTGCAGGTATCACCGTCGGGATTATTGCTATCCCACTGGCCATGGCATTGGCTATCGGCAGTGGTGTGGCACCGCAATATGGCCTGTATACGGCCGCTATCGCCGGTATTGTGATTGCGGTGACCGGCGGCTCCCGTTTCAGTGTCTCCGGGCCGACCGCCGCGTTTGTGGTGATCCTCTACCCCGTATCCCAGCAGTTCGGGTTAGGCGGGCTACTGATAGCCACTCTGATGTCCGGGATTATCCTGCTGGCAATGGGTCTGGCGCGTTTCGGTAAACTCATTGAATATATTCCGATTTCCGTGGTGCTCGGCTTCACCTCAGGGATTGCGATCACCATCGCCACCATGCAGGTGAAAGACTTTTTCGGTCTGACCATGGCGCATGTACCGGAAAACTATGTTGATAAGGTTATTGCCCTTGTCAGAGCCATGCCGACCATCAATCTGTCGGATACCCTGATTGGCGTAACCACACTGCTGGTGCTGATCTACTGGCCGAAACTGAAACTTCGTCTGCCGGGACACCTTCCCGCTGTAATTGCCGGGATGCTGGTGATGCTGGTGCTGTCCCTGTTCGGCATGGAAGCGGCCACCATCGGCTCCCGTTTCAGTTATACCCTGGCGGACGGTACACAGGGTGCGGGGATCCCGCCGATTCTGCCGCAGTTTATCCTGCCGTGGAATTTACCGACCCCGGACGGCAAAGAATTTGTGTTCAGCTGGGCCACCATTACCGCCCTGATGCCGGCAGCGTTTTCGATGGCAATGCTGGGCGCGATTGAATCGCTGCTCTGTGCGGTGGTGCTTGACGGTATGACCGGCAAAAAACATAACTCCAACGGCGAATTACTGGGTCAGGGACTGGGTAATATCACCGCACCGTTCTTCGGCGGCATTACCGCCACTGCTGCTATCGCCCGTTCGGCGGCTAACGTGCGTGCCGGTGCCACATCGCCGGTCTCTGCTATTATTCACTCTCTGCTGGTGCTGCTGACTCTGCTGATCCTGGCGCCGCTGCTTTCTTATCTGCCGCTGGCCGCGATGTCCGCTCTGCTGCTGATGGTGGCATGGAATATGAGTGAAGCGGCTAAAGTCATTGAACTTATCCGCCGCGCGCCGAAAGACGATATTATCGTGCTGCTGCTGTGCCTGAGCCTCACTGTGCTGTTTGATATGGTCATTGCTATCAGTGTCGGGATTGTGCTGGCCTCACTGCTGTTTATGCGCCGTATCGCCAATATGACGCGCCTGAGTGAGTCTTCCTATACCGATCACGACAAAGGGCTTCTGGTTGTCCGGGTTAACGGCCCGCTGTTCTTTGCCGCTGCCGAGCGGATTTTTGATGATCTGAAAGTCAAAAGTTCGGGATATCACACCATTGTAATGCAGTGGGATGCGGTGCCGGTACTTGATGCGGGTGGATTAAAAGCCTTCCGCCGTTTTATTGACGAAGCTGGTGTGGATACACACATCGTGGTCACCGATATTCCGTTCCAGCCGCTGAAAACCCTGGCGCGGGCACGGATTGTCCCGGTTGAGAATAAAATCAGCTTTTACCCGTCGGTCAGTAAGGCACTGATTGAACTGGGGCTGATGGATGGTGTGACATCAGAGGCATGATAACCTCTGTAATCAGGCTATAATGAACAGAGCGGCGGGCGTAATGTCCGCCGTTTCTTTATCTGTTACCGGAGAAAAATCATGGCCGTATTCCGTCTTCCCTTTCTTAACTGGCTGATTATCAACGCCGTTGCAGCCATCTGGCTGTATGCCAAAGATGCACTGGTGATTCAGTTCAGCGGCTGGAGCGGCATTTTAGCCATATTGATCGGGCTGGAAAGTCTCGGCTGGATTGGTGCATCACTGGTGTATTTCCGCCGCCATAACACCACGCCGAACCCGCTCGGCGAAGCGACCCATCTCATCACCGGCGGACCGTTCCGTCTGTCACGCAATCCGGTCTACCTCGCGCTGACCACTGCCTGTATCGGCTTTGCTCTGCTGACCCACTCTTACTATTTTCTCATCGGCGGCCTTATTTTCTGGCTGATCACCGATCTGTTCAGCATCCCGCAGGAAGAAAAATTCCTTGCCGGAAAATTTAAACAGGACTGGGCGGCCTATTGCCAGCAGACACGGCGCTGGCTGTAATTCACGCTCAGATTGCGCTGCCCTGGCCGCCGTTTGCCAGCAGATACTGCCACAGGCCGTTCATGCCGAGCCAGCGGTTGCTGCACCAGTCCGGAGCCAGTAAAGTCGGACGCCGCGCGCTGGCGCAGATGCGGTGATAAATAACGTCCGGCGGTGTGTGGCGGATCATCTCCCCGGCGGTGGCGACATACTCTTCGAGGGAAATGGTGGGTAAGCGCCCCGCCCGCCAGGCTTTTGCCATGGTGCTGCCTTCCACAATATGCAGCGGATGCAGTTTGATACCTTCAACGCCGGTCTCCAGCACACGCTCAAGTGTGATGAGATTATCGGCTGCGGTTTCTCCCGGCAGACCGGTGATCAGATGACAACACACTTTCAGCCCGCGTTCACGGGCGGCCCGGGTGGTGGCCTGATAACAGGCAAAATCATGACCGCGGTTGATACGTTTCAGGGTTTTATCATGGGCGGTCTGTAATCCCAGTTCCAGCCATACCTCATAGCCCTGCTGCTGATAGCTTTGCAGCAGCTCCAGCACCGCCTCCGGCACACAGTCCGGCCGCGTACCGACACACAATCCCACCACATCGGCCTGAGTCAGTGCGGATTCATACATCTCACGCAGCAGTTCAACTTCCGCGTAGGTGCTGGTATAGGCCTGGAAATAGGCAAGATAACGTTTGGCACGGGTGATTTTGCCGGACTGCTGGCTCAGTTGCTCCTCAATGGAATCATACTGTGCATTTTCATCCGCAAAAGAAGCCACATTACAGAAGGTACAACCGCCGCGCCCGAGGGTGCCGTCACGGTTAGGGCAGCTGAAGCCGCCGTGGAGGGTGATTTTATGGATTTTTTCGCCATAACGGCGCTGAAGATCAGCGCCGAACATGTTAACGACTGTGTGAAGCTGCATCGGAAATTATTCGGTATCCAGCTCAGGGAAGCTTTTCACCAGATCGTCGATAGCTTTAACCTGCTGCAGGAATGGCTCCAGTTTTGCCAGCGGCAGCGCGGAAGGACCATCACAACGGGCATTATCCGGGTCCGGATGTGCTTCCAGGAACAGACCGGCCAGGCCGACTGCCATCCCGGCGCGGGCCAGTTCAGCCACCTGACCACGGCGACCGCCGGATGCGGCACCAAACGGGTCGCGGCATTGCAGGGAGTGTGTGACATCGAAAATCACCGGGCAACCGCCGGAGGCTTTTTCCATCACTTTAAAGCCCAGCATATCCACAACCAGGTTGTCATAACCGAAGTTTGCACCGCGATCACATAAAATGATCTGGTCATTGCCGCCTTCACGGAATTTTTCCGCGATATTACCAACCTGCCCCGGGCTGATAAACTGCGGTTTTTTGATGTTAATGACCGCGCCGGTTTTCGCCATGGCTTCCACCAGGTCAGTCTGACGCGCCAGGAAGGCCGGTAACTGGATCACGTCCACCACGTCCGCCACCGGCTGTGCCTGCCAGGATTCGTGAACGTCGGTAATAATTTTCACACCGAAGGTTTTTTTCAGCTCTTCAAAAATCTTCATCCCTTCCTCAAGGCCCGGACCACGGTAAGAATTGATGGAAGAGCGGTTTGCCTTGTCAAAAGAGGCTTTGAAGACGTACGGAATATTCAGCTTCTGCGTGACAGTCACGTAATGTTCGCAGATTTTCATCGCCAGATCGCGGGATTCAAGGACGTTCATGCCGCCGAACAGAACAAACGGCAGCGCGTTGCCGACACGAATATCCCCGATAGATACGACTTTCTGTTGCATGGTATAACCTTTTGGCAGAGGCAATTAAATTGCGTTTATGAAAATATGTAAAACGATATCCGTTTATCAGTGCAGAACGATATGCTGCTGTTCGTAAGTGTGGATCTGCATTTTTATCATTTCAGATACCGGATCCTGCGGACATTGCTCAATAAAATAATTCAGATCGGAAACTGCAATATGGCTGCAGTCCAGCTGGGCATAAATCAGCCCGCGATCACGGATTTCATACGGGTCATCCGGATCAAATAATAAAATGGTTTCGCTGACTTTCAGTGCCTGCTCCATTTTTTTCTCTTCCATCAGCGCGACTTTAATACTGTCGAGGTATTTGCGCACCACATGGCTGTTTTCGGCTTCTTCGAGATCATCCCCGGTCAGGTGATGCGCCGGGCTGACTGTGCCTTTAATCCAGACATCCAGCGTGTGCTGATCCAGCAGATCGCCGTTAATCGGGTTAATAAACAGGGTTTCGTCATCAAGATCCGCCCGCAGAATCAGCTGGGTCGGGAAAACCACCGGCACAACCGGCAAACCGATGGCCTGTGCAATATGCAGAAACAGGATGCCGAGTGATACCGGCGAGCCGCGCTGAGTACGCAGCACATTATCCAGCCACAGCGTGTCAGACAGCGAATAAACGCCGCTGGCGCCGCTGAACTGCCATTTGTGGTAAAAGAGTGTGATCAGGGTCTGTAAACAGGTATGTTCGTCGGAATACGGCGGGAGGCGTTTACGGGTCTGACGGATAAGTTCATTGATGTGTGCTTCTGCCTTTTCCCGGTCAAAATCCGGACGGACAGTTTTTAACACTAACATAATGCCGCTCAGTAACGGCGCACCATTGAATTCAAAATCGGCAATGCTTTTCATTTCTCTTCCCGTTGACCTAAAGTAACCCGATCATTTCCGCCATAATCGCGGCGGGTTTCCACCCGGTAAAATCCGTTTTCCCGGAACAGTTCGCGGACAGCGTCTCCCTGCCGCCAGCCATGTTCCACAATCAGCCACCCGCCCGGTGTCAGATAATGAGCGGACTGCGCAGCGATTTCCGCCAGATCGGCCAGGCCGTTCTGCGGGGCGACCAGCGCACTGCGCGGCTCGAAACGGACATCCCCCTGCACCAGATGCTCATCATTCTCATCAATATATGGCGGGTTACTCACTATCATAGCAAATTGATGAATCGGCAGTGAAGCAAACCAGCGACTTTCTTTAAAGGTTGTATTCGTCAGCCCCAGACGGGCGGCATTGCGCTGTGCCAGCGCCACTGCATCCGGCTGGATATCCGCCCCGGTCACATGGCAATCCGGCCGTTCAGAGGCCAGTGCCAGCGCAATCGCGCCGGTGCCGGTACCGAGATCCAGAATATCGCAGGATGCTGCCGGTAACAATTCCAGCGCTGCCTCCACCAGACATTCGGTATCAGGACGCGGAATAAGTGTGGCGGGAGACACTTCCAGCGGCAGTGACCAAAACTCGCGCACACCGGTGATATACGCCACCGGCTCGCCCTGCTCCCGGCGGACAAGCAGCGCCTCAAGACGCTGCTGTTCATCCCCGCTGAGCGGGGTTTCATCAAAAGCAATAATGTAGCTGCGGGTTCGGCCGGTGACAAACGTCAGCAGGATTTCCGCATCCCGTTTCGGGCTGTCGCTGTGACTTAAACGGCTGACAGCCTCTGCCAGCCAGGTCCGGAACGTCATCAGTCCTGCTCAGACAGCGCGGCGAGCTGATCTGCCTGATATTCGTTCACCAGCGGCTGGATCAGTGCATCCAGCTTACCTTCCATGACCTCATCCAGACGGTACAGAGTCAGGTTGATACGGTGATCCGTCACCCGTCCCTGCGGGAAGTTATAGGTGCGGATCCGATCCGAACGGTCACCGGAACCCAGCAGGTTGCGGCGCTCAGAGGCTTCCGCCTCATGACGGCGGGACTCTTCCGCCGCTTTGATTCGTGCGGCCAGCACCGAGAGTGCTTTGGCTTTGTTTTTGTGCTGCGAACGCTCGTCCTGGCACTCCACCACAATCCCGGTCGGAATATGAGTGATACGGATAGCGGAATCCGTGGTGTTAACGTGCTGACCACCGGCCCCGGATGAACGGAAGGTATCAATGCGCAGATCCGCCGGGTTGATATCCGGCAGTTCCGCTTCCGGGACTTCCGCCAGCACCGCGACAGTACAGGCTGAAGTGTGAATACGGCCCTGGGATTCGGTTTCCGGCACACGCTGCACGCGGTGGCCGCCGGATTCAAATTTCAGGTTACCGTAGGCATTTTCACCAGTGACTCTGAAAATAATCTCTTTATATCCGCCGTGCTCGCCGTCGTTACTGTTCATGATCTCAATCCGCCAGCGGCGTGATTCCGCATAACGGCTGTACATACGGAACAGATCACCGGCAAACAGCGCCGCTTCATCGCCGCCGGTGCCCGCACGGACTTCCAGGAAGCAGTTGCGTTCATCATCCGGATCTTTCGGCAGTAATAAGACCTGTAATTCCTGTTCTAAGGTTTCATTCCGCAGTTTTGCGTCTTTCAGCTCTTCCTGTGCCATTTCCTTCATTTCAGGATCATCAAGAAGCATTTGGGCGGTGTCGATATCATCCTGAATGGTCTGCCAGGCTTCAAAACATTTCGCAACGTCAGTCAGCTGCGCATATTCTTTCGACAAGGCACGGAATTTATTCTGATCAGCGATAACATCGGCGTCCGCTAGGTGCGCCTGAATTTCTTCATAACGTTCTT
Organism: Morganella sp. HSTU-ASny43; assembly: GCF_022819185.1. Lineage (NCBI taxonomy): Bacteria > Pseudomonadati > Pseudomonadota > Gammaproteobacteria > Enterobacterales > Morganellaceae > Morganella > Morganella sp. HSTU-ASny43. Next base: position 7,245 of record NZ_WSPG01000016.1, on the reverse strand, counting down.
TCAATGCTTCCAGTTTTGCGACAATAGAAGGCTTCATTCGTAGTCTGCTACCTTAAAAAATATATAGAGGAAGTTAATGATGCTCCAGCCCGAGGCTGTCGCGTAACAGAGTCAGACGACCGGTATCACCGTCACCGGCGGCCTGCTGAAGTGATTTGGTTGGTGAGTGGATCAGGCGGTTGGTCAGCTGCTGTGACATCTGGTTGATAACCTCTTCCGGGTCATGCCCCTGCTGAATCAGTGCCACGGCTTTTGCGGCCATGGCGGCGCGGATCTCTTCAGCCTGTTCGCGGTATTCGCGGATCGTATTGACCGCGCTCTGGGCGCGCAGCCATTCCATAAAGTGCCCGCTTTCCTGCACCACAATGGATTCCGCCTTTTGTGCCGCCACCTGGCGCTGCGCCAGATTGTGCTCAATAATCGCCTCAAGATCATCCACAGTGTAGAGATAAACGTTACTGAGTTTTTCCACATCGGCTTCGATATCACGGGGAACCGCAATATCCACCAGCAGCATCGGGCGGTTACGGCGCGCTTTCAGGGCGCGTTCCACCATACCTTTACCGATAATCGGCAACGGGCTGGCCGTGGAGCTGATAACAATATCCGCTTCCGCCAGCCGGCTGTCGATTTCCGGCAGTGTGATCACCTCTGCATTGACTTCCTGCGCCAGCACGCGGGCCCGCTCGCGGGTACGGTTGGCGATCATCATGTGTTTTACGCCGTGCTCGTTCAGGTGACGGGCCACCAGCTCGATGGTTTCCCCCGCCCCGACCAGCAGGATATTCAGTCTGGATAAGGATTCGAAAATCTGACGCGCCAGGGTACAGGCGGCAAACGCCACCGATACCGCATTGGCACCGATATCGGTTTCAGTACGCACCCGTTTGGCGACAGAGAAAGATTTCTGGAACAGGCGTTCCAGTTCACGGGAAAGTGAACGGTATGTCTGTGACTGAGCAAAGGCTTTTTTGACCTGCCCCAGGATCTGCGGCTCGCCGAGTACCAGGGAATCCAGCCCGCTGGCCACCCGCATCAGATGACTGACAGCTTCATTATCCTGATGCCAGTAAAGGCTGGACATCAGTTCCTGCGGGTTGATGTTGTGATAGCGGCACAGCCAGTCAATCAGTTGATCGCGCTGATTATTCTGTTCATCCACACTGAGATAGATTTCTGTCCGGTTGCAGGTAGACAGCACAACGCCGCCGCTCACGGACGGTTGTTCGAGCAGATTGGTTAATGCCGCTTCCATGCTGTCCGGTGAGAAAGTCACTTTCTCACGTAAGGCAACAGGTGCGGTTTTATGGTTAATGCCGAGAGCTAATAGAGTCATATCCTGCAATACAGACCGGGGTAAGTGTGTAAAATACCGGTTAAGTATACCGGAAATCAACACCCTTACTAAGGATAACTGCATGCATTTTAGCAGCCGATCCCGCGCAATTAAAGCGTTAAACGGGAAACAGTGATAATAAGCACGTAATGCGGTGCGCAACAGGCCGTGTCAGCCGGGCGGATAATTGCGTAAATCAGCGTAAGAGAGGTAGGAAACAGCCACTGAAACAGGCACAATACTGTTATTGCTTTTATAAGTTGTTAAAGGAAATTACAACGTGGCCTCTATTCAATTACCGCGCTTTATCCGGCTTCTGCCCCTGTGCAGCCTGATACTTGCCGCCTGTACCCTGCCCGACAATACAGAGAAAGGCGATGTTTCCGCCACCTCTGCCGGCTGGAAAGCACAGACAGAACAAATAAATCAGTTACAGCGTTATCAGACGCGCGGCTCGTTTGCCTACATCGGTACCACCCAGAAAACCTATGCCCGTTTCTTCTGGCAGCAGTATTCCCCGGACAACTACAAACTGCTGCTCACCAACCCGGTCGGCAGCACCGAGCTGGAACTGATTGTCAAAGACGGCCAGACCCAGCTGACCGATAACAAAGGTCAGAAATATTACAGTGATGATCCGGACAGCATGATTTACCAGCTGACCGGTATGACTATCCCGATGGAAAATCTGCGTCAGTGGATTGTCGGCCTGCCGGGTGACGCGCAGTCCTATGCCATCAGCAATCAGTATCACCTGAAAGCGCTGAGCTGGGCTCAGGGCATGGAAAAGTGGAAAGTCACTTATCAGTCCTATGATGAAAAAGTCTCCCCGCAACTGCCGAACCGCCTGGATATCGAACAGGGTGATAACCGCATCAAGCTGAAAATGGATTCATGGACACTCAACTGACATCACTGACCTGGCCGTCCCCCGCCAAGCTGAACCTGTTTTTATATATCACAGGCCGCCGCGCGGACGGCTATCATACGCTGCAAACCCTGTTTCAGTTTCTGGATTATGGTGACAGCGTCACAATTACACCACGTACTGACGGTGAAATTCGTCTGCTGACCCCGCTTGCCGGCGTACCGGATGAGCAAAACCTGGTGATCCGCGCCGCCCGTCTGTTACAGATTTATGCACGGGAGCATCACCTGACAGCGGATTTACCCGGTGCGGATATTGCCGTTAAAAAAATTCTGCCGATGGGCGGTGGTATCGGTGGCGGTTCCTCCAATGCTGCCACAGTGCTTATCGCTCTCAACTATCACTGGAAGTTACAGTTACCCGACGAAACGCTTGCAGAGCTGGGTGTGATGCTCGGTGCGGATGTCCCGGTATTTGTCCGGGGCCACGCGGCAATTGCTGAAGGAATAGGCGAAATTCTGCACCCTGCGTCTCCGCCGGAACGCTGGTATCTGGTTGCACACCCCGGAATTTCGGTTCCGACACCGCTTATCTTCACAGATCCGCAATTAATTCGCGACACGCCGATCCGCTCTCTGGCCGCATTATTACAGGCTCCGTACGCAAATGACTGTGAACCGATTGCAAGAAAACGTTTTCGTGAGGTTGATTGCCTTCTTTCCTGGCTGCTACAATATACTCCGTCACGCCTGACCGGTACGGGTGCATGTGTGTTCGGAGAGTTCGAAAACCAGGCAGCCGCCCGACAGGTGTTAATTAACGCGCCGGCGTGGGTGAAGGGCTTTGTGGCACGTGGTGTCAACATTTCGCCGCTTCATCAGTTCCGCGCTGGTCTACTGTAATTGCCCCTGATTCCGTCTCCGGACGCTTTCAGGTTCACAATTCAATCTCTCTGGACGCATGCCTGAGGTTTTTCTCGTGCCTGATATGAAGCTTTTTGCTGGTAACGCCATCCCGGAACTAGCACAACGTGTTGCCAACCGCCTGTACACTAACCTCGGAGACGCTGCGATCGGTCGTTTCAGCGACGGTGAAGTCAGTGTTCAAATCAATGAAAACGTGCGTGGTGGTGATGTTTTCATCATCCAGTCCACCTGTGCGCCGACCAACGATAACCTGATGGAACTGGTTGTCATGGTTGATGCACTGCGCCGTGCTTCTGCGGGTCGTATCACTGCTGTTATCCCGTATTTCGGCTATGCCCGTCAGGATCGCCGCGTCCGCTCAACGCGTGTGCCAATCACCGCGAAAGTGGTCGCTGACTTCCTCTCAAGTGTGGGTGTTGACCGTGTGCTGACAGTGGATCTTCACGCTGAGCAGATTCAGGGCTTCTTCGATGTTCCGGTTGATAACGTCTTCGGCAGCCCAATCCTGCTGGAAGATATGCTGCAGAAAGATCTGGACAACCCGATTGTGGTTTCTCCGGATATCGGTGGTGTGGTCCGCGCCCGTGCGATCGCCAAACTGCTGAACGACACTGATATGGCTATCATCGACAAACGCCGCCCGCGTGCGAACGTTTCTCAGGTGATGCATATCATCGGTGATGTTGCCGGTCGTGACTGTGTACTGGTTGACGATATGATCGATACCGGGGGCACGCTGTGCAAAGCTGCGGAAGCACTGAAAGAACGTGGTGCGAAACGTGTGTTTGCATACGCAACTCACCCTATCTTCTCCGGCAACGCGGTCAACAATATCCGTGATTCTGTGATTGATGAAGTGATTGTCTGTGACACCATTCCGTTATCAGCTGAAATCAAAGCACTGAATAAAGTCCGTTCTCTGACTTTATCCGGAATGCTGGCAGAAGCCATCCGCCGTATCAGTAATGAAGAGTCTATCTCCGCGATGTTCGAACACTGATTTCATAATCAGTATACACATTGCGTGCTTAAACCCGTTGTGAAGACAACGGGTTTTTTGTTGGCAGGCATTTTAACCGTTAGCGATAATATTTCGTTTACGGCATCCGACGGCGGTAGCGGCTGTGGAAATGACGCAGCCAGTAATATTTATCCGCAATGGATTCACGGCGCCCGCTCAGACCGGCTCCGCCCAGCCACACCAGGGCACCGATAAAGATCCCCATCAGGGAGGCTTCAGAATAGATATCCGGTAAAGGAAGTGCAAAAATAAGGACTCCGACAGTAAAGGCCATACTGCCGACCATCAACAGCATACCGACAACCATCAGCAGGTTACCGAGCAATAAGGATAATTTACGTTTCATAGGGACCTCCGTCACTCTTTTGTCTGCTAACAACTCAAAGTACGAAAGTAGGAATTCCTTCTTGACATAGATTATAGCCCGAATTGATACGTATATGTTGCGTATGAGATCACATAGACCAAAAATAAAACTTTTTATTTGGCTTATTGTGCCAAAAAGCGAAACTTAATAATTCATCGCTAAATTATTGCACAAATAGTCACATCCGTCCGGGAAGGACGTTTCTTTTGTACTCCGCGCGGGTGACGGGTAGAATAGCCCTCTTTGCAGTCAAAACCTGCCTGAACAACAAGTGATACAAGTGTGAGTCAGATAAAATTAATTGTGGGGCTGGCCAACCCCGGTGCGGAATACGCCCAAACCCGCCACAATGCCGGTGCCTGGTATGTGGATGAACTGGCCCGCCGTTATAATCAGTCATTAAAATCAGAAAGTAAGTTTTACGGTTATACCGCGCGTCTGAATATTCAGGGGAATGATGTCCGCCTGCTGGTACCGACCACCTTTATGAACCTGAGCGGCAAAGCAGTCGGTGCCCTCGCCGGTTTTTACCAGATTGCCCCGGATGAAATTCTGGTGGCACATGACGAGCTGGATCTCCCGCCCGGCGTGGCAAAAATGAAGCTCGGCGGCGGCAACGGCGGTCATAACGGTCTGAAAGATATCCAGAGCAAATTGGGTAACAACCCGAACTTTCATCGTCTGCGTATCGGCATCGGCCATCCGGGTGATAAAAGCAAAGTTGTCGGTTTTGTACTGGGCAAGCCCCCCGCCTCCGAACAACAACTGATTGATGAGACCATCGATGAAGCTGTGCGCTGCACCGATGTGCTGATGAAAGACGGCATGGCAAAAGCCATTTCACGTCTGCATACATTTAAAGCCGGTCAGTGAGCCGCAGGTATCGTCTGTTTATCCGTAACCGTGTATAATCGGCGGCAATTATTTAACGTGCTTGCAGGCCGTTTTGGTCTGCTGTCATTTTTAAGGTGAAGAATTTATGGGTTTCAAATGTGGTATCGTCGGTCTGCCGAACGTCGGGAAATCAACGCTGTTTAACGCGCTGACCAAAGCAGGTATTGAAGCGGCGAACTTTCCGTTCTGTACAATTGAGCCGAACACCGGCGTGGTGCCGATGCCGGATGCCCGTCTGGATGCACTGGCGGAAATCGTAAAACCACAGCGTATTCTGCCGACCACCATGGAATTCGTCGATATCGCCGGTCTGGTGAAAGGCGCCTCCAAAGGTGAAGGTCTGGGTAACCAGTTCCTGACCAACATCCGTGAAACAGAAGCTATCGGCCACGTTGTCCGCTGCTTTGACGATGATAACATTGTTCACGTTTCCGGCCGTGTTAACCCGGCAGAAGATATTGATACCATCAATACCGAACTGGCGCTGGCTGACCTCGACACCTGTGAACGTGCTATCCACCGTGTGCAGAAACGCGCCAAAGGCGGCGACAAAGACGCGAAACTGGAGCTGGAAGTACTGGAAAAATGCCTGCCGCTGCTGGAAAACGCACAGATGCTGCGCACACTGAACCTGAATAAAGAAGAAATGGGGGCGATCCGCTACCTGAGCTTCCTGACCCTGAAACCAACCATGTACATTGCCAACGTCAATGAAGATGGCTTTGAAAACAACCCGTATCTGGATCAGGTGCGTGAAATCGCAGAGAAAGAAGGTTCAGTTGTGGTGCCGGTATGCGCGGCAATCGAATCCGATATCGCTGAGCTGGAGGATGGTGACCGCGAAGAGTTTATGGCTGACCTCGGTATCGAAGAACCGGGCCTGAACCGCGTGATCCGCGCCGGTTACGCCCTGCTTAACCTGCAGACCTATTTCACCGCCGGTGTGAAAGAAGTCCGTGCATGGACTATCCCTGTCGGCGCAACCGCCCCGCAGGCAGCCGGTAAAATCCACACCGACTTTGAAAAAGGCTTTATCCGCGCCCAGACCATCGCATTTGAGGATTTCATCCAGTACAAAGGCGAACAAGGTGCAAAAGAAGCCGGTAAAATGCGCGCAGAAGGTAAAGATTACATTGTGAAAGACGGCGACGTACTGAATTTCCTGTTTAATGTGTAATCTATATTCATAAGGCATCCGGGAGGATGCCTTACCTGATATATATTTATTTCCGTTTCTTATATAATTTTATTTTATTAAACAGCATCTTTCTTGCATCCAGAGTGTATGATAAAAACAGCATATACTTAAATCGGAATACTGATACGAGTAATATCACTATAGCTAAAAAACCATATACCAATCGTTGTTCCTTTATTAATTTCACAAGATAATCCTGGTCTGATTTATTATCAAAGGTGTTACAAATCATAGTGACCGTATCCTTATCTAAGGTTGATTTTATTTCTTCCGGAGATAAACAGTTATCTTTATTTACTATCCACGCTGGCGTATTCCCGCCAAAATACTGATATTCACGGGCACCATCTTTATTAATCAAAAACCACTCTGAATTATTGATACTGACCAATCCGGCAGGTTTGACGGCTATATTTAAAACCGGAATAAAAACCAGCGTAAGCAAAAATGCAATCTCTACCGGAAGGGAGAAAAATAATATCTTATTGATTTTTTTAATTTTTAATCTCTCAATGCAGAGGTTGCTTTTAAGCTTAGATATTAATTTAAAATCCAATTCGAACTTTCTGACCCAATGTTGAAATTTCTTTTTTTGCCGCTTCGATACTGCACTCGTGTTATAATAATAATTAAAT
>NZ_WSPG01000123.1:0-231 GCF_022819185.1 Morganella sp. HSTU-ASny43 | reverse complement strand
CCCCGGCCCTTTCCCGTCCCGCCGTACGCCCTCGCCGGCTCCCGCAGGGACCGGCACCTCGCCGGCACTCCCTCGCACTCTCACTCGCGGCGCAGCAGCACCGTGGTGCGGTCGTCGTCCTCGCCGGCGCAGGCGAAGTCGCAGATCTGCGCCGCCTCACCCGCGCCCGGCTCGCAGGCGACGACCCGGTCGGCCGCGCCGAGCATCCGGTCCATCCCCTGCCCCAGGTCC
>NZ_WSPG01000122.1:0-233 GCF_022819185.1 Morganella sp. HSTU-ASny43 | reverse complement strand
ATTCAGGCGCTTATCAGATCGGGCGCTCTAAACGGCGCACTATAATCGGCGGCTTTAAGCGGCGAATATTTGCGGATTGATCGGGGGATTTGGGAAAGTTTTTGGATTCCAATTTTTTGAATTCAAACTTAGCAATCAATTCGAAGGGATCGAACGAATCAAGTCGCAAGAATCAAGCCGAATCAAACCGAATGATTCAAACCGAAGGAATCGAATAATTCAAACTTAAGAAT
>NZ_WSPG01000121.1:0-235 GCF_022819185.1 Morganella sp. HSTU-ASny43 | reverse complement strand
ATTTCAGGCCATCGCTATCAATTTACGGGTCGAATAGTTCAGGTTACGGTCTCAAAACGGCCTCACTAAACTGAAAATGAGATTTTCTGGGCTTCAACTCAAATGATTTGTGTGGTTTTACAGTTGGAAATTTGGATTAAAATGTTCTTGGTTCAGTTGCTGAACTTCAGCCGTGGCGAAGGCTACTTGACTCAACGCTAACAAATCGGCACGAGCGAGTCCACTCAACCAGAAC